>CADCTQ010000509.1 GCA_902805615.1 uncultured Cytophagales bacterium | reverse complement strand
CTCGATGATGTTCGCCTGCTTCCTGTTTCTGGGGGGCTTGCTCTCCGGTTTCCGGGCCGGGGCCGAACCTTTGTACCCCCTGCTTTCGCCGGCCGCCGCCGACAGCGTACGTACCCTGCTCCGGCACAGTAAGCCTGACACAAACCGGGTAAGATGGTTTCTGCAATTGGGGGAGGATTTTTTAAGCAAAGGTCGCGTGCCGGGTGACCTCGACAGCGCCGACCGCTACTCGGGCGCCGCCCTTGCCCTGAGCCAAACGCTCCATTTTGCGGCGGGGCGAATCCGGAGCAGGTACTTGCTGGGCGTTGTCTCCTCCCAACGGGGCAACTATGGACGGGGCGTTTCCCTGATAAAGAAATCCCTGGCCCTTAGCCAGGACACGGGCAACCAACCCCTGGAAGCGGAGGGGTGGTACTACCTGGGGGAAGCCTATGAACGTTCGCCGGAAGACTTACCCCAAAAGATCCGGTGCTACGCCCAAGCGAGGAAATGTTACCGGCAGCTTGGGAACCAGGAGAAAGAAGCCTATCTGCTCAAATGCATTGCCGACATGCACTCCCTGCAGGGGCAATATGACCAGGCATACAGCGAACTCCTTGAGGTGCTGGTCCTCTACCGCGCAACCGGCTACCGCAAGCTCCATTATACCTACGACCTGCTGCTGTTGGTAAACCAACGCATCGGCAATTACCAGGAAGCAGTCAGGTACGGTCTGGCTTGCATTGAAAGTGCCCAGGCCACCAAAGATACGGCCGACATCAGTGTCTTTTACCGACGGCTCGGGGCGCTGCACGAAGAACTCAACCGGTGGGAAGATGGAATGCCCTTTTTACGCAAGGCACTGGCGAACTACCTGCAGGAAGAGAACCAGGCGATGGTCGTGAACACGGCCCAGCGAATTGTCTCTAACCTGCTGGCGCAGGGAAAAGCCAGGGAAGCCTTCCATTTTTTCACAAAACTTGTAAAAAAATATCCCCCCATCAACCGGGACTCCCATCTGGAAGCGGCTACGGCACTGGCCGAGTGTCACCTGGCGCTGAAGCAATACCCGTTGGCAGAAAAATACTTTCTGCGGATGCTGGACATTGAAAAAACGATCCGCGAAACCGGTCGCCGTAAAATAGAAAACTACGTGCGGATCGGAAAATTCTACCTGGTCACCAGGCAGTATGGCAAAGCGCGTCACTACCTGGACACGGCCCTCCGCCTCAATACCTTGAAAGGTTCCATGAAATATGCGGTGGACATTCATGTATTGCTGTTCAGCGTAGACTCCGCCCAGGGCCGCTACCGGGAGGCCATTGCCCACCACCAACGTTACAAATCCCTCAACGATTCAATCTTCAACGATAAGCAAAGCATGCAAATCGCCAGTTTGCAAATTCAATATAAAACCAAGGAAAAGGAGCAAAACATTGCCCTGTTGACCAAGCAGAACGAGATCCAGCAGGTGCATCTGAAACAAAAAGATTTTCAGCAGCAGGTAATTGTTGCGGGGGCATCCATGCTGCTGCTCTTGCTGGGCTTGGGGTACAACCGCTACCGCCTCAAACAACGGAGCAACCAACAGCTACAGGCCCAACAGCAGACCCTGCAAGCCCAGCAGCAGCAGATCAACCAGAAGAACCAGGACTTGCAGTTGCTGCTCGAGGAGAAGGAATGGATGATGAAGGAGATCCACCACCGGGTCAAGAACAACCTCCAGCTGATCACCGGGCTGCTCTATTCGCAGGCCGCTTACCTGAAAGACCCGGCCGCTTTGACGGCCATTCGCGAGAGCCACAACCGGGTGCATGCCATGGCCCTGATTCACCAGCGGCTCTACCAATCCAACAACCTCAAAACCGTAGCCATGGACACTTACATTGAGGAAATCGTGCGCCACCTGGTCCAGTCCTTTGACCGCCGGGATTCGGTTGACCTGCAACTGGAGGTGGGGTCCCTGGAGCTGGACCTGTCGCTGGCCATTCCCCTGGGGCTCATCATCAATGAAGCCATAACCAATGCCCTCAAATATGCCTTTCCCGGTGGTAAAGCCGGTACCATTGCCCTGGCGCTGCAAGCAGTAGCCCCTGCGACCCAGGACGGTCCGACCTACCAGTTGACGATTGCCGACAACGGCCTGGGAATGCCACCTGAAGTTGATCTGCAGCAAAGCCACACCCTGGGCTTAAGCATGATCCAAGGACTCAGCCAACAGATCAAAGGAAGCCTTCAGATCACCCATCAGGCAGGCGTGCAGATCCGCCTGCAATTCAACCCGGCCAAATTAACCAAGTCTCATGTCTTATTCGCTTGAAACCACTCCACCCGTACAGGCATCCGCACTGCTCAAGCCCTGCGTGCTGATTGTAGAAGATGAGTTCGTCACCTTCAAGACCTTGCAGCTGATGCTTCAGAAAAGCAAGTTCCTGGTGTGTGCCCACGCTTTTTCAGTAGCCGAAGCGCTGGGCATGATCCAGGCCCAACGGCCCGACATCGTACTGCTGGATATCTTTTTGCAGGGAGAGCAAAACGGCATCGACCTGGCCCGCATGCTCAATAAGCAGAACATTCCTTTTGTATTCATCTCTGCCTTTTCCAATGACAGCCTGATCAAAGAAGCCAAAGCAACGCGTCCTCATGGCTATATTGTCAAGCCCTTCCGGGAGCAGGACGTGCTGGTAGCCCTGGAAATTGCCTATTACCGTCACCAGAGTAACCGGGAACTGACCCTGCAGAAGGAACAAAACCTGTTGCTACGCCTGGGGCACGCATTTGCCCGGGTGCAAACCAAGGCTGACTTATTCACGACGCTACATGAGGAACTCCAAGCCGTGCTGCCGCTGGAAGACCTGGTCCTCACGCTGTGGAATGAAGAAACTTCGAGCGCCGCCTGGATCCGCTGGGATGAGCAAATAGCTGCCCCCCGTGAGCACCCGGTCACGACAGCCGGTGCCGTAATGGAACCCTACCTGGGGTGGGTTTCGCAATTAACTGAAATCGCTTTTCTCCAACCCGCCGACTGGCTGGGTCTTTTTCCGAACGGTTCCGCCCTTGTGCCCCTGGCCGCAAAAAGCAATACCGAGTGGGTGATCATCCCCTTATGGCAAGGCGGAAAATCAATCGGGGGGTTGGCTTTGCAACTGCGTAAACCCCGCACGCCCAAGAAATGGCGCAAGCAATTGTTTGCCGGCATTGGCGACCAGGTTGCCAGTATACTGGCCAATATACGGGGACAGGGGGAAAAAATGGAACGGCAACGGGAAGACACCCTCCGCACCGTGCTGATCAATGCCCTCTCAGAAGCCAATGACTGGGAACAGAAATTACTCAAAGTAGCCAAAGCGGTTCAGCAGTACGTTCCCTTTGACTATATGGTGCTGGGACTAAAACCGGATAAAGGGTCAACCCCCTATTGCGCTTTTTTCCGGATCGGATTCGAGGAATACCAGGTGATTCAGGTGGTGGATCAATTGCCAATGCTGGGAATAAGTGCTGACCAGTACCGGGACATGGTATGTGAAATGGCTGACCAGGAAGCGTCAATATCGCAGGGGGCAGCATTTGAGGCAATGTGTAAGCAGTATCGTTTAAAGGGCCTGCTGGCTAAAAAATTCAACCTGCAATCCCACCTGACCCTGCCACTGCCCCTGGCCCGGGGTGGTACGTTTGCCTTTTCACTCTACAGCCGGCAACCCGATGTGTACCAGCCCGACCACCTGGCCTTACTGGAACGCATGAAACCTTCGCTGGTACTTACGCTGGATCGCTTACTGGCTTTGGGGGAAATCGAAATGCTCAACCTCCAGTTGGGCAGTGGCCTGCTGCCACTTCCGGCCTTGGCCCAGGACCAGTCTGGCTTTGAAGGCATCATTGGCCGGAGTGCCAGTATTGGGCGGGCATTTGAACTTACTACGCAGGTAGCCCCGGTCAATACCACCGTACTCATTGAGGGAGAAAGCGGCACGGGCAAAGAATTGTTCGCCAAAGCCATCCACCAACGCTCTCCCCGGCGCGGAAAACCGCTGATCAAGGTGAATTGTGCGGCCATTCCGGCAAATCTGATCGAGTCGGAGTTGTTTGGTCACGAGAAAGGGGCTTTCACCGGTGCCACCGACAAACGGATCGGCAAGTTTGAGCTGGCCCAGGGAGGTACCATCTTTCTGGATGAGATGGGCGAAATGCCGCTGGAACTGCAAGTCAAACTGCTGCGGGTACTCCAGGAAAGGGAAATTGAACGCGTGGGCGGAAAACTGCCCATCAAAGTGGATGTAAGAGTCATTGCGGCTACCAGCCGGCAGTTGAAGCAGGAAGTAGCCGAAGGCCGCTTCCGGCTGGACCTGTACTACCGGCTCAATGTGTTTCCCCTCACACTGCCCTCTTTGCGGGAACGCCGGGAGGACATCCCCCTGCTGGCCGAGCATTTTGCCCGGAAGTATTGCCGGCAAATGGAGCGGCCTTACCAGGGCATCACCGAAACGACCATGGCCGAATTCCTGGCTTACGCCTGGCCGGGCAACATCCGGGAACTGGAAAACATCATCGAACGAATGGTTGTGATGAACGACGGACAACGCTTGCTGGAATGGGAGAATCGCACCGAAAGGCCGGACAATGGTGCTGCCGCTTCGCTGCAAGTCAAAACGCTGATGGATGCCGAACGGGAACACATCCTTTCCATCCTCAGGCAAACGGGCGGGCGAATCAGGGGAAAAAACGGAGCGGCAGAAATGATGAACGTCAAGCCAACGACCCTGGAGTACCGGATGAAAAAGCTGGGCATTCAAAAAAGAGCGCAACATATCTAACGATCGGTGCTCAGAAAGGGTCGGCCCAAGGCGGTTACCCAATCCGGGGGCGTAGCGCACCATTCCGGTATTCTGACGCTTCACCGGCGGGAAAAAACGCTTCACGGGCTTTACCGCGAAGGCAGTGCCCTGCTGCCAATACCTTTGACCCGTTGGGTGCGCACTGGCAGGCAGCGTTTGCACCACGGGTCAGATCATGAAAATACTTCTCATTCTCCTATTGGCATGGAGCAGCGCGCAAGCCCAGGGGTGGCGGGTTTCGGGCAACGTACTCGATGCCGTTTCCAAAGAGCCGCTTCCGGGGGCTTCCGTCACCGCCGTTGGTCAGGCGGGTGCCGTGGTTGCTACTGATGCCCGGGGCGTTTTTACGCTTCGGCTGCCGGCCGGACCAACTACCTTGCAGGTGAGGTACCTGGGCTATTTTACCCGTGAACTCACCTTGTCGCTCCGGCGGGACGAAACCCTCACGGTGCTGGTGGTACCGGCCGACAACCTGCTGCCGGAGGTCACGGTGAGGGCCGGCAGCAACGGGGAACGGGTGCAATCCACCCAGGTGGGGGTAGAAAAGATTGACCGCAAAACCGCCCTGCAAATCCCGGTGGTCTTCGGGGAGATAGACGTCATCAAAGTGTTGCAACTCAAACCGGGGGTCAAATCCACCGGGGAAGGCACCAGCGGCATCAGCGTACGGGGCGGCAGCACCGACCAGAACCTGTTTCAGTACGACGGCACCACCGTGTACAACCCCAGCCACCTGTTCGGCTTTTTCAGCACGTTCAACATTGATGCGGTCCAGGACGTATCTCTTTACAAGGCGGGCTTTCCCGCCGAGTACAGCGGCCGGCTTTCTTCCGTGGTCGCCGTGACCTCGCGCAACCCCTCCGACAGCGGGTTGCACGTGGGGGGCGGCATCGGGCTGATCGCCTCCCGGCTCAACGTCAGCGGCCCCCTCTTCAAAGACAAGCTGCGTTTCAACCTGGCCGCGCGGCGCACGTACGCCGATGTGTTTACCGAATTGATCAACCGCCGGAACAACGACAATCCGGACCGCAACCCGATTCCCCGGTACTTCTTTTATGACCTCAACGGCCGGGTAGACTGGACGGTCAGCCCGCAAAGCCGGGTTTTCCTGAGCGGTTATTACGGCCGGGACCGGTTCAGCTTTCCCACCAACACCTTCAGCAGCACCTTTGACTGGGGCAACACGGCCCTGTCGCTGCACTGGGAGTGGCATTCCAAAAACGGCCGCCTGCGCAGCCATACCTCGGGGCACTACGCCGGGTACGACTACCGCCTGCTGTCGGATTTTGACCGTTTCACCTTCAACGTTGGTTCGGGCATCAGAGACTTTCAACTCAAGCAACGCTTCGGGTGGCGGCTGGGTCCGGTCCACGCCCTTCAGTTCGGCGGCGAACTGACCCGCAGCCGGTTTGACATCTCGCGGGTCAATATTTCGAGCGTCCAACCCGACGAAAACATCAATTCCGGCGAAAAGCCGCGCGTATGGGAAGGCGGCGCGTTCGTGAGCGACGAATGGTCCCCGACTCCCCAACTCAAATTCAGCCTGGGCCTGAGGCTTTCCGGGTTCAGCCAGGACAGCGTGGCCCGCCTGGCCCTGGAGCCCCGGCTGGCCGTGCGTTACGCCCTGCGCCCGAACCTGTCGCTGAAGGCCAGCTACTCCCGCATGGTGCAGTACCGGCACCTGGTCGTCAGCTCGGGGGCCAGCCTGCCTACCGACATCTGGTATCCTTCCACCGGCCGCATTCTGCCCGAGTACAGCGACCAGGTATCGGCCGCCCTCCACTGGGACCTGGGCGGGAAGTTCCTGCTGACGGACGAAGTGTACTACAAACGCCTGTACCGGGTCGTGGATTTCCGGACCGGCGCGCAGCTCTTCGCCAACAGCCGGCTGGAAGACGAGTTCGTGACCGGCAACGGCAGTGCGTATGGCAACGAAATCTACCTGGAAAAAACGGCCGGCCGGCTCCGGGGCTGGGTGGGCTACACGCTGGCCTGGACCTGGCGGGAATTTGCCGGCATTGACAACGGCAAGCGTTTCTTCCCCCGCTACGACCGGCGGCACGACTTCTCCGCCGTCCTCCTGTACCAGTTGCGGCCCCGGCTGTCGCTTTCGGCAACCTGGGTGTACAATACCGGCAACGCCGTTTCGCTGGCCACGGGGCGTTACCTGACCGGGGACAATGCGTACGTTAAAATCAATGACCTGAGCGCCCAGATCGTACCCGAATACCCCCGCCGCAACAACTACCGCATGCCGGCTTACCACCGGCTGGACCTGGGCGTGGTGTACAAATTCCGTCCCCGGCGCGGCGAAAGGGACCTGACCGTGAGCGTGACCAATGCGTACAACCGGCTGAACCCCTACCTGATCACGTACCAGACGCAATCCGACGCGGAGGGCCGGCCCACCGGGTTCCGCGCCCGGGCCGTCACGCTCTTCCCGATCCTGCCTTCCGTCACCTACAATTTCCGGTTCTAGACCCGCTTTTCGTTGTATCCGATGAAACCATTTGCCGCTACCCGATTGCTTGCCGCCGTGGCCGGGCTGGTCCTGGCTTCCTGCCAGCAGAACTTCGACGTGCAACTGCCGCCCTACGAAAGTAAACTCGTGCTGGAATGTTACCTGGAAGAAGGCCAGCCGGTGCGGCTCACCCTGCTGGAAAGCCGCAGCTACGGGGAGGCCGCCGAGTTGCCACTGGTCAATGGGGCCACGGTTGTGCTCACGCACCGGGGCCGGCGCGATACCATTCCCAACGTTCCCTTCGTGGACCGGCTTACCGGCAAAGCTTACAACTACAGCAGTCCGCTCCTGATCCGGGCTGATTACGATTCGTCCTACACCCTTGACGTGCGCGATCCGCAGGGACGCGTACTGACGGCCCGGACCCGCTTCGTCCGCCCGGTGCCCATCAAAAGCATTTCACCCGAATTCAACGCCGAAGGCAAGGCGTACGGACTCACCAAGTTTGACGACTCCCCCGGGGAAAAGAACTTTTACCGCCTCACCCTCACGCGCAACGTGCGGGTGGACACCCTGGCGCAGGATGCCCTGCTGGACGATTCGTTCGGCGACGGCCAGGAACTCATCTGGGGATCAGGCTACAGTTTCGAGCCCGGTGATACAATTCACGCCACCCTGTACCACTGCACGGCCGATTACTACCAGTACCTCAGCACCGTACAGAGTGCCCGGACGGCCAATGTCAATCCTTTCGCGGCTTCGGGAGAGGTGGTGAGCAACGTGGTGGGCGGATTGGGCATATTTGCCACGCTCAGTTATGATCACCAGTGGGCAGTTGTTCGCTGATCAATTGCTGGATCGCTCAGTAGATTTCCTTTTTGGTAATGCCCAGCTTGCGGATGCGGGCCTCCAGGGTGGTGGGTTTCACCTCGAGCTTTTCGGCCGCCCCGCCGGCGCCCCGGATGCGCCCGTTGGTGTCGTGAAGCACCAGGATCAGGTAGTTGCGTTCAATCTCTTCGAGTTGCGAAGGCCGCATGCGGAGGATTTCGGCCGCGCCGCCCTTGCCGATGATGCGGCCCTTGGTTTGTCTTAAGATGGTAATAATGTCTTCTTCGGCGGGCATCACCGGCGCCCGCGAGGGCAGGGCGGCGCTGCGGCCGTTGAACCCGCCGTTGAACCCGTCGGTGCGGGGGGAGAGGACCTTGGGTACCGCCCGGGTGGACATTAGCGGACGGGCCCAGTGCAGGCTGCTGCCCTGGCTGATGATGACGGCCTGCTCGACGATGTTTTCCAGTTCGCGGATGTTGCCGGGCCAGTCGTAGGCCATCAGTTCCATCATGGCCGTCTCGCGGA
>CADCTQ010000508.1 GCA_902805615.1 uncultured Cytophagales bacterium | reverse complement strand
GTTAAACTTTTCAAATGGCATCCACGCAAACATCCTCGCCAGCCAAAAGCCGGTTCACTTTCGGAGGTCCGAAGAAAGACACGCCCCGCAAACCCAAAAGTGCCCTCCGCGAATGGCTCGACTCCATCATTTTCGCGGTCGTCGTCGCTTCGCTGGTGCACTGGCTCATCATGCAGCCGTTCACCATCCCGACCTCTTCCATGGAGAAATCGCTGCTGGTGGGCGACTACCTTTTCGTGAGCAAATTCCACTACGGCGCCCGCGTGCCGCGCACCCTGCTGCAGGTTCCCCTCACGCACCAGACCATCTGGGGCACCAGCATCCCCTCGTACCTCGATTGGATCTACCTGCCGTACATGCGCCTGCCGGGCATTTCCCGCATCAAAAACAACGACGTGGTGGTATTCAACTACCCCTCCGAATTGCAGTACCCTTCCGACCTGAAAACGAATTACATCAAGCGCTGCGTGGGCATTGCCGGGGATTCCATCCGGGTGGCCGACCAACAGGTGTACATCAACGGGAAGCCGGCGAAAAACCCCGAAGAAATGCAGCATTTGTATAAAATGGTGACCAACACGTCGGTGCAAGACCGGGTATTCCAGAAGTACGGCATCCGGACGTTTACGACTGCCTACAACCCCAACACCGAAAGGAACGAGCGGATTCCGGAAGTCATCCAGGAGAACGACGGCTACGTGTTCCACGCGACGGCTGCCACGGCGGCCCGGCTGAAGGAACAGACTTTCGTAAAGGACATGGTTCTCCGGAAAACCGAGGCCGGCGTGCGCGAAGACCGCGTGGTGCAGCCCCGCAGCGCCAAGTGGAACCACGACAACTTCGGGCCGTTGTACATTCCCAAAAAGGGCGACCGCATCACCCTCACCGCCGACAACCTGCCCGTGTACCAGATCGCCATCATCAACTACGAGGACAACGAGAACGTCAAAGTGGAAAACGACAAACTCTACATTGACGGCAAGGAAGTCACCGAATACACCTTCAAGCAGAACTACTACTTCATGATGGGCGACAACCGCCACAACTCGGAGGATTCCCGGTACTGGGGCTTCGTGCCCGAAGACCACGTGGTGGGGAAAGCGCTGTTCGTGTGGTGGTCGGTAGCCAGCGAAGGCGACGGGGCGAACTGGCCCGACATTACCGAGAAAATCCGCTGGAACCGGCTGTTCCGCGGCATCGAATAACCGCCCCGCGGCGCAAAGAGCCTGATGGTCGCCCGGCCGTCAGGCTTTTTTTGTGCCCGGCCAGGAAAAATTAAAAAAATGCTGGCTTATTTGCCGGCTTTTGTTTTCTTTCGGGAAAAATTCGTCCGGTTGACCATCCGTTTCCTTTTCGCGCCACCTCAGCGCCCCCATTCGCCAGAACCTCTCTCATTCTAAACCCCACAATGCAGGAACACTCCAATCCGGGCCCGGATGCGCTTTACGCGCAGGGCACGGCCGCTTCGGCCCTGGGCAACCACGGTCAGGCTTGCCAGCTTTTTGGCCAGGCCATCGCACGCAATCCCCACAATCCGCTGTACTGGCTCGAAAGAGGCACTTCCCTCGATGAACTCGGCCGCCACGACGAGGCCCTCCGCGACTTTGACCGTTCGCTGGCCCTGGACCCCAACCTGGCCCGGGCGTACTACTACCGCGGCATCATTCACTACAAAGACTTCCGCGACACCGCGAAAGCCATCAGCGACTACACCCGGGCCCTCGCCCTGGAGCCCGGCCTGGGCAAGGCGTACTACTGGCGCGCCCTGGCCCACCTCTCCGACGGCCGCATTCCGCAGGCCATGGCCGATGCCGCCGAGGTGATCCGGCGCGACCCGGCCTTCGAAGGCGGCTACTTCGCCCGGGGCCAGGCCTACCTGCAAAGCCGGCAGTACTTCCTGGCCGTGGCCGACCTGGACCGCTACCTGGCCGCCCGTCCCGACGACGGCGACGCGTACTACTTCCGGGGCAAAGCCTGGGCCGGCAGCGGCAACGGCCAGAAGGCGCTGGCTGACTTCACCCAGTCGGCCAAGCTGCAACCCAAGGGCTACCGGGCCTTCTACGCCCGGGCCATGGCCTTTTTCGAGGCCAAAGCGTACCCCGACGCCTGCGTGGACTTTACGGCGGCCCTGCAACGCAACCCGGCGCTGGTGACGGCCTGGTACTACCGGGCGTTCTGCCACTACAAGGCCGGCGAAACGGCCCGCAGCCTGGCCGACTACGACCGCTACGTGAGCCTGGCCCCCGACGACGCCGACGGCTACTACTGGCGCGGCTACGTGCGGCTTTCGGTCGGCGAAGCGGAAGCGGCCCACGCCGATTTTCAGAAAGTGCTCCGGCTCGCCACCGACCGCCAGCTCCGCGAAAAGGTGCAGGACCTGCTGCAACCGGCCTAAACATAACCGGCCGGGACGCGTACACGTATCGCAAAGCAATAGCACGGTGCTACTGCATCACGAAATTCGTGTACATCATGGACAATCAGCATACCCCCGCCATCAACCAGCGGTATGGCTCCCTCCAGCGGGTGGCCCCCGGCGTACTGGGGCTGCCTACCTTAATCGTGAACGTGTACTTTGTCGGCGACGCCGACGGCTGGGTACTCGTAGACGCGGGCATTTCCCGGTTTGCCGGCAACATTCGCAAAGCCGCCGAGCAGGTGTTCGGCCTCGGCGCCCGGCCCAAGGCCATTGTGCTCACGCACGGCCATTTCGACCACGTCGGCTCGCTCGAAGCCCTGCTGAAGGTGTGGGACGTGCCCGTATACGCCCACAAGCTGGAGATTCCGTACCTGACCGGCATGTCGAGCTACCCGCCGCCCGACCCGACGGTGGGAGGCGGGGCCATGGCTTCCATGTCGCGGGTGTTTCCCACCAAGCCCCTCAACCTCGGCAGCCGCGTAAAGTCCTTCCCGCTCATCGGTGAACTGCCCGAAATGCCGGGTTGGGAAATCATCCATACGCCGGGCCACGCCCCGGGCCACGTGTCATTCTTCCGCCGGCGCGACGGCGTGCTCATCGCCGGCGACGCCTTCGTGACCACCAACCAGGAGTCGTTCTGGTCGGTGGTGAGCCGCAAACGCGAAATTCACCGGCCCCCCGCCTACTTTACGCAGGACTGGGCGGCGGCCCACCGTTCGGTGCAACACCTGGCCAACCTGGAACCCTCGGTGGTCGCCACCGGCCACGGCCTGCCCATGCGGGGCGAAGAGATGCGGGCGGCCCTGCACCACCTGGCAAAGAACTTTCAGCAGGAAGCCATCCCGGCGAAGGGACGTTACGTGGCGCACCCGGCCCTGTTCAACGAGGCCGGCGTGGACTACGTGCCGCCGGCCGCCCCCGACCCGCTGCCCAAGGTGCTGGCCGGCGTGGCCCTGGCGACCCTGGTGGGCGTGGCGGCGTACGCCCTCATCAAGCGCAACCGCAAGCACAACGAACTCAAGCCGATGGGCACCCGCACCGTGTACTACGACCCCGAGCCGCCCCACTACCGCACCGAGGAGAAGTCTTCCACGCACATCCCGCGGGTAAGGCGCATCACCCGGCCGGAATATTAGGAGTTTGAAAGTCAGAAAGTTAAGGAGTTTGAGAGGCTAAGGGTGAGAAGGTAGCTCCCTGGCGCTCAAACTCCTTGTTCTTTTTGCCTTGTAAGAATGGAACTTGCGGGAATGGAATTTACAGGCCAGGGGAGCCGGAGGAGTTGGAAAAGGAAGTGCTGGTAATCAGGGAAATTGCGTAAGTCAGGCCGGCGCAGCCCATTCCCGTAGAGACAAGATATTGGTAGAAACGACACTGGTGGTCGGAGCAACAGTCCCGTAGGGACAAGATGTTGGTAGAAAACGTACCGTATATCTTTTTTAGTCCCGTAGGGACGAGGTCCTACCGATATTTCGTCCCTACGGGACTGTGGCACTAACTTTTCAACGCATATTCTACCCATATTTTGTCCCTACAGGACTGGGTTGCACCGGCTTGGCTAACCCGTCACGCCTGATTATACCTGTAAGCCATACCCGATTTCTCCGTCTGTCCCAACTCCCTCAAAGCGAAGCCGGAACGGTATCCTCGGCATCGGAGGAATCCTTGCGGCGGAAGGAGAGCCGGTAGAGGCCGGTGACGCCCACCACGTAGGCCGTTTCGGGGTATTTTACGTTCTTTTCTTTCTCCACCCGGAAAAAGGTGTCGAGGGTGAATTTTTTCCCGATGCGGGTTTCCAGGCCCAGCGTAAAGCGGTTCAACTGGTTTTCGTTCCGGCCATTGAGGCGGTAGAAGAACTCCCCCGAGACGTACGGCTGCACCCGTTTGGTGAGGTTGTAGGCCAGCAGCAGGCGGTTGCGAACGTACGTTTTGGCTTCCCCGTCCGCTTCGCCGGCCGTGCGGGCCTGCTGGTAGCGAAACCGGTGGGACAGGGTCCACTGCGTGTCGCCGCTGCCGAGGGTGTAGAACACGTCGGCCGACCACCGCTGGCGGTCGTTGTCGTCGGCCCGTCCGCTGCCCGCCCGGTCGGTGAACCGGTAGGAGAGGGCCCCGCCCAGGTGTTCCCACGGCCGCAGCCGCAGCGAAGCTTCCGTCACCGCACTTTTGTACGCGCCGATCGTTTCGGCAAACCGGAACTGCTGCTCCACCTGCACGCCCACCATCTTCGTCACTTTGGCCCGGAGGGTAAGCCCCGTCCAGAACTCCTGCGCCCGGCACGGCGTGAGGAGCCCCGTGCCCAGGGCCGCCAGGGCAAACACCACCGCGAATAGCTTCCGTCTCATCTGACCAGGTTGACTTTTTGGGTGTAAAACAGTTGGCCGTACTGCACCCGCACCAGGTACAGGCCGGCCGGCAGCGCCGACACGTCCACGGGAACCCCGTCGCCGCGCACCCGGTGCCGGGCCAGCAGGCGGCCCCGCGCATCGAAGAAGGCCAGGCTGACGGGCAGGTCGGAGGGGGCCCGCACGAAGAGCTGCCGCGCGGCCGGGTTGGGGTAGAGCAGCAGGGGCGAGGGGAGAAATTCCCCCAGTTGGCGGAGCATTTCCGGCGGCCGTTGCGCGGCAAACCGTTCGATCTCTTCCACCGCCGCCAGCCACTCGTCCACCGAGGTCGGCCGGCCCCAGCGGGCCGTGTGTTCGGCCACCATCGGGGCGTAGGCCGTTTTGAACTCCCGGATGAGTCGCACCACGCGGCCCGGCTCGAAGGTAGTGCTCAGATGGTAGTAGAACCGCGCCACGAACTGGTTCCGGAAGTCGGCATTGCGGAGCAGCCGGCTCAGCAGGAAACGCGACGGTTCCTCGGGCCCGCTGCCGGCCTCCGGGCCGGGCAGGTAACGGGACAGTTCGGGGAAGGAGAACTTGCTCAGGCAGGCGTCGCAGTCGAAAAACAGCCACCGCCACTTGCCGCCCGGCTGCCGGGGCCGCCAGTACCGCACGTTGTTGAAGGGCCAGTCGAAGTTGGCCAGGTACAACTGCGCAACCTGGTATTCGATGTAGTTGGCCACGTCCATCTGCGCGCGCACGTAGTCGTAGTGCTGCGGCTGGGAAATGTCATTGTCCCGGATGTATTGCAGCAGGTCCTGGTACCCCTGGCCGTCGCCCTCGATCACTTCGTAGTCGTCCTTGTCGAAGCCGAGCAGGTCCACCGCGTCGGGGGAGATGCCGTAGTGGCTCGCCAGGTAGTACTTGTCCTGCCGTTCGCGCAGGTGCTGAATGCCCCAGTATTCCCCATTGATAAAGACCACCACCGGCTGCGACGCCTGCACGTCGAGGTCGAGGCCGCGCAGCAGCGTGTGGATGAGTTCGTCCTTGAACAGCGTACTCGAAAAGTCCGCGTCGGTGGAACGCAGCAGGAGCCGCTTGAAGGACGGAATGGGCACTTCCCGGAAGAACGGGTACGTGATCAGGTCCTTGCCGTACGTGCTTTTGGCGTACAGCCGCATGGACTTCTGCGGGTTGCCGCGCGAACCCCGGCCGTGAATCCGGGCGCCGACGGTCTGGTTCACCCGCGGCTGCCCGTCGGTGAAGTATTCCAGGTGGACTTCCCGTTCCCAGGCGCCGCCGGCCTGGTTGTAGTTGAGCACCCCGTCGGGACTCTTGCCGGGCACGTAAATGCCCTCGTCGTTGCTGAAGAAGTCGCCCCGGTCCACCGACAGCGACACCAGCGGGAAGCGGTACCGGTTCCGGAACGAGGGGCCCACGAAGTAGGTGTGGGTAATGACCGGGCTCACCGGGCAGCCGTCCTGGTAGGCCACGGCCCGGACCACGGTGGCTTTGTTGACCGTTCCGCGCGGCGGCAGCCAGAGCGGCGAAGTGTCTTCGTCCGACACGTCGTTTTCGGCCCCGGACCGGTCGGCAATGCGCAGCGGCCCTTCGTACACCGGCGAGGTTTCGTCGGGCGGCGTGCCGTCGAGGGTGTAGTGCAGGCGGGTGGCGGGCAAACCGGCCGAGAGGCTCAATTGCAACGCCCCTTCGTACACGCCGCCGGGCTGCGAAAAGACGACGGTGTCGCGCGCCGCCGTGACGGTGAACCGGCTCCCGGCGTCGTTCGGCCCGCCGGGGGTCGGCCGGGCGAAGTGAGACAAGCCGGCTTCCGCGGAGGTCAGCCGCCCGAAAGAGGCGTCGGTGGGGATGCAGCGGGCCGGCAACGCGCTGACGGGTTGCCCGGCCGGGTCGTAGAGCCACACGCCTTCCCGGCCGGCGCCCAGCCGGAAGCCCGCGTGCAACTGCGGGCCTTCCCGCCGGTTCTTGCCCGAGGCAAACACCACCACGTACCCGCCGGGCGGGAGGGTTACGGCCGGAAACGGCCACTTGTTCGTTTCGAGGGAATCGTCGGTGAGGTGCCAGCCGGCCAGGTTCACGGGGGCCGGGCCGGCGTTGCGGAGCTCCACCCAGTCGGGCGTATCCCCGTCCTCGTCGCGGAGGACCTGGCGGTTGGTGGACATCATTTCGTTGACCAGCACCTGGGCCCCGGCCGGGAATGTGGCCGCCAGCAGGGCGCCGGAGAGTAAGATCGGAAGTACGGCTCGGTTGCGCATGGTTACAGCAGAATGCCTACCCGGAAAGAGATCAGGTCGTAGTTGAGCGGGGTCTTGAAGCGGAAGCCGTCGTAGGTGCGGTAGTCGGCCCGGGCGAACTGGTGTTTGTAGTACACGCCCAGCAGGCCCGCCAGCTTCTTGCCCGCCGAAAACCGGTAACCCAGGCCGGGACTGAACGTGACGCCGCCGCGGAAGTCGTAGCCCTCGAACGCGCCGTAGCTGCGGTGGTTGCCGAAAGCGTAGCCGAACTGGGCCGCCAGGAACGGCGTGTTGTCCTTTTTGCGGAGCATGCCCCGGAAGCTGGCAAACAGGGGAAAGAACGTCTCTTCGCGAAACTTGTCCACCCCCAGCCCGGCGCCGTAGTACACCCGGGAACTGAACTCGACTTCGGTGGCGTACACCAGGCTGATGCCCGACTTGTAGGCAAACACCTCGTTGCTGAGCTGTCCGCCGATGAGGATGCCGCCTTCCAGGGAGTGGTGCACCTTCAATTTAGACTTCTCTCCTTCGTCCTCCTCGTCTTTGTCCTTTTCCTGCGCCAGCAGCGGGAAGGCACTCAGCAGCAGGAGGAGGACCACGCCGGACCACCGGGTGGCCGGGCGACGGGGATTCGTTTTGTGCAAGGCAGTCAGGTTGCGTACGCGTAATTTCATCGGTAAGTAGTGGTTTGGGGCCTTTGGTGGCACCCGGGGACCGGGAACCGCTCGGCAAAATACAATATTATTGATCGGCCCGGTAAATACCGGCCATTTATCGGTTAAACGGTTGGGCGGGCGGAATTCTTCACCGGCGGGTGCAATTTTATCCGTCTCCATCCGTCAGCCTCAGCAATACGGTTCGATGTCCGATGTTCGCACCGGCCAACCGAACATCGGGCATCGAACATCGAACATCGCCTAAAAGCCGCTCTGCCGAACAAATCCCGCGGCGATGCGGTTAAAAGAGCACCCATGACCCGCAAAGAACGCATTCAAGCACTACTGGAACGCCTGCAACGGGGCGTTTACGAAAAGGAAGAAGCCATCCGGCTGTCGCTGCTGGCGGCCCTGGCCGGCGAAAGCATTTTTCTGCTCGGCCCGCCGGGCGTGGCCAAAAGCCTCATTGCCCGCAAACTTAAATTTGCCTTCCGCGACGGCCGCTCTTTTGAATACCTGATGAACCGGTTCAGCACGCCCGACGAGATTTTCGGCCCGGTATCCATTAAAAAGCTCAAGGACGAGGACCGCTACGAACGGCTCACCGACAAGTACCTGCCCGGCGCCAACGTGGTGTTCCTGGACGAAATCTGGAAGGCGGGCCCGGCCATTCAGAACGCCCTGCTCACGGTGGTCAACGAAAAGGTGTACCGCAACGGGGAGCAGGAAGTGCCCGTGAAGATCAAGGCCATCGTGTCGGCTTCCAACGAGTTGCCGCCGGAAGGGGAGGGGCTGGGCGCCCTGTGGGACCGCTTCCTGGTGCGGTACGTGATCACCGAAATCCGCCAGAGCGCCGCCTTCGTGGGCATGATCACCGATACCACCAACGTGTACGAGGACAGCCTGGCGGAAGACCTCAAACTGCCGGAAAGCGAACTCGACGCGTGGGACGCGCAGATTGACCGCATTGAGGTGCCGGCCGAAGTGC
>CADCTQ010000507.1:5869-8656 GCA_902805615.1 uncultured Cytophagales bacterium | reverse complement strand
ATTCCCGGTTTGGGATTGCAGGTGATGACCGGTGGGTAAATTGTCGTTGGGGAAAGTCCCGGAGGGACGCCCTGTTCCTAGCACCCGGCATTACCCCCTCGGTAAGAGCTCCGTAGGAGCGACCTGTTCTGTTGGCTGACAACATTTGAACAGGACGCTCCTACGGAGCTTGTGTATCATTTGGTAATCCTTGCTAGGAACAGCACGCCCCTACGGGGCTTTCGACAACGCTTCTGCCATTTGTCTGACCGTGTGCATTGGCGCTAATCGTATGCATTGGCTAGGAACAGGACGCTCCTCCGGAGCTTTGCCCGTTACTTCCATCTATGGCGTTGCTCCCGTCCAAGGCGTCACTTCTTCCAAAGGTATCCATTACTTTTCTCTGAACGCACACCCTGGACACACGCCCAAATGCCAAACCGGGAATTGCTAACCAGGATTAACTGATAAAGCGGAAGATGTTTTTTGATTCCTACTCCTTCCTTTACCCACGGACAAACCCACAAGGGTACGGAGGCGTGAGCCGAACGTACCGAACGTAGTTGTGAGGCGTGAGCCGAACGTACCGAACGTAGTTCTGAGGCGTGAGCCGAACGTAGTTCTGCGTACCCCCCGGTGCCGCCGCAAGGCAATTGTCACCAGCAAGGCAACTGCCCGTGTTCGATGAGTACGGCCCGTTTCCTTGCGGGGGAGCCGCCCACTACCAGTCCCCTTTGTGGGAAGGTTGGTGCGTAAGGGAAGGGGGTAGGGGGATGACCTTACTTTCGATTCTTTTATGACCTCCCCTCATTCTTTTTTCATCGTGCTCCGTTCCAAAACGCACAGGGGTCGTCCGGTTTAGGACAGTGCTTTGGCAACCCCACGGGTAAAAAACGACCATATGCGACTGTGAAGAAGTCCCCGTTTTTTTGGCAGGAGATTTGTTCTGCAAAATTATAACTAATGATGCGGACCGTTTCGTCCACCCCGACCATGCGCAGAGCCTTCCTGGGAGAGTTTGAAGAAATTGTATTGCTGGTGGTCGCCGCCTGCCACGCCGAAGCCTACGGGGTAACCGTGTGGGAGGAGGTACAGGTACAGACGGGACGCAAGCTGACGATGAGTGCCGTGCACGCCACCCTGTACCGGCTGGAGGAAAAGGGGTTCCTGGCCTCTCACCTCGGGGGAGCCACCGCCGAAAGGGGAGGGCGGCGCAAGCGGTTCTTCGCCCTCACGGCACCCGGCGCCCAGGCGCTGCGGGAAGTCGAGCAATTGCGACGCCGCCTGTGGGAGGCCATTCCCGAAAGCAAACTCCAACTGTTCAAAGCCTGAGCGGGCACCAGCGCATGAAAGGACACGACCACGAACAGGACGCAAACGGGCACCGTGCGGAGCCAGTACGTCCCTCCGGCCGGCAGCCGGCGCCCACGCCGCCCCGCCGGGTAGACCGGTTGCTGGAATGGCTGTTGCCCCCTGACCTGCTGGAAGACGTGCTGGGCGACCTGCACGAGGTATTCGGCCGGCAAGCGGCCGAGCTGGGCGCAGCCAAAGCCCGCCGAGCGTACCTCTGGGCCGCCCTCACGTACGCGCAGCCGTACTTTTACACCCGCAAAAAAAAGTTTGACCGCCCTGCCCATGCTTACCCCAACCACTTACTCTTTTCCGCCATGCTCCGCAGTTACTTCCTGACCGCTTACCGCAACCTCCGGCGCCAGCCGGCGTTCACGGCCATCAACGTAGTGAGCCTGGCACTGGGCATTACCTGCTGCCTGCTGATCTTCCTGCTCCTGCGCCAGGAGTTGAGTTATGACCGTTTCCATGCCAAGGCGGACCGCATGTACCGGGTATCCGCTACGGGGCAGTGGAACAACGAAACGATCTACACCGGCATCACGCCGTACCCGCTGGCCCGGGCCCTGCGCACGGATTTCCCCGAACTCGAGACCGTTACGCAGATCAACCACGGGGGCGGGGGCCTGGTAACGGTCGGCACCGAGCGGTTCCCCGACCCCGAAATCATTTTCGCCGATTCGCTGTTCCTGTCCGTGTTTGAGTACCCCCTGCTGTCGGGAGACGCCCGCACGGCCCTGGCCCAACCCAACTCGGTGGTGCTCACCGAGTCGCTGGCCCGGACGTATTTTGGGGCCGCCCCGGCGCTGGGCAAAGAAATTCTGCTCGACAACGCCGACCTGCTCAAAGTGACGGGGGTCATGAAAGACGTACCCCGCAACACCCACCTGCCTTTCCAGATGGCCGTCTCCTTTGCGAACTACCAGCGCCGGGACGCGGGCACGGAGAAGTGGGATTACAGCAACCACGGCTACGTCTACGCGGTGTTGCCCGAAAAGCTGGCGCCCGGGCGGATCGAAAGCAAACTGCCCGCTTTCATGGCCAGGCACATGGGCGCCGAAACGGCCAAAAGCTCCCGTTTTCTCCTCCAGCCGGTTACCGACATCCGGTTCGACACCCGCTTCGCCCTCCATAATGTGGGAGAAACGGTGGGCAGGGAAACGCTCTGGGCCCTGGCCAGCCTGGGCGTACTGCTGGTGCTGATTGCCTGCGTCAACTTCATCAACCTGTCGGCGGCGCGGGCCCTGCGGCGGCAGCGGGAAGTAGGCGTGCGGAAAGTGCTGGGCGGCCGCCGGTCGCAACTGGTCTGGCAGTTCCTGGCCGAAACCCTGTTGCTGACGACCCTGGCGGCCGTCCTGTCGGTAGCGATCACTTTCCTGCTGGTGCCCCGGCTGAACGCGTTCCTGGGGTTCACGGAACTGGCGGCTACCCCCGACGGCTTCCTGGCAGCCTTCCTGG
>CADCTQ010000507.1:411-5859 GCA_902805615.1 uncultured Cytophagales bacterium | reverse complement strand
TCATCGGCACGCTGGTGGTAACGAGCCAAACCGAGTATTTCCGCCGCAAGGAACTGGGCTTTGCCAAGGACGCCCTCATCAACTTCCGCCTGCCCACCCAGGACGTCCAGAAGCTTTCCCTCCTGCGGAACGAACTGCTGCGCCACCCCCACATTGCGGCCGTTTCGTTCGGCAAGGGCGCCCCTACTTCGAATGACAAAGGGTTCGGCACCAGCCTCAGCGTGGAGGGCAAAGAAGGCATCAACGTGTTGGTAAAAGCGGTGGACGCCCACTACCAGGATACCTATGGCCTGACGCTGCGGGCGGGCCGGTGGCTCGCCGACCGGGAAGTCAAAGACGGCCGGTACGAGTTCATCATCAACGAAACCCTGCTCCGGAAGATGGGCTACCGCAAGCCGGAAGAAGCCCTCGGCCGGACGGTGAAAATCTGGCTCTGGCAACCCTTTGAAGGCACGGTCACGGGCGTGGTCCGCGACTTCCACCTCACTTCGCTCAAGGAGGAGATTGCCCCGCTGGCCCTGCTGAACCTGCCCGTGGGTTTCTCGCAGGCCGGGGTGAAACTGGCCGGCGGCCATACCCCCGAAACGCTGGCCCACATGAAGAACGTGTTCAGCCGGGCGTTTCCCCAAGAGGTGTTCACCTATGACTTCCTCGACGAGCACATCGCCCGGCTCTACGCGCGGGAAGACAAGATTGAGAAGCTTTTTACGGCATTTGCCGGGATGGCCATTTTCATTGCCTGCCTAGGGCTGCTGGGCTTGTCGGCGCACGCGGCCGTGCAGCGCACCAAAGAGGTGGGCATCCGCAAAGTGCTGGGCGCTTCGCTGCCCCAACTGGTGGCGTTGCTGTCGCGGGAGTTTGCCCTGCTGGTGGGCGTGGCCTTCCTGGTTGCCGCCCCGCTGGGCTGGTACCTGATGCACAGATGGCTGGAAAACTTCGCCTACCGGGTAGCGGTCCGCCCCGACACGCTGTTGCTGGCCGGCCTGGGTGCCCTGGCCGTGGCCCTGCTCACGGTAAGCTTCCAGGCCGTCAAAGCCGCACGGGCCAACCCGGTCCATTCGCTGCGGTCAGAGTAGGGATCAGGATTTACAGGATGAAAGGATGACCAGGATTAAGGGTCTGAACCTTGAAACACGTAAGGGTCTGAACCTTGATGGACTTGATGAAAAGATGACCGGGATAAAAAAAGGAAACCGCCTTTGCCCGACACCAAGCGGCGTAAGCTGCGGGAAATGGAATGTAAGATGAACCGGTTTTTGGCCGGAAAATGACCGCGGCTGGTGGGCATTTTCCGGCTTTTTTCGTGCGGAGAGTTTGGGATAAAAAGGGGTAGGCTGGGCGGGTGCCGGCTTAATTTGCCCGAAAAGGGGCTTTGGGGGCAGCGGAGGGAGGCGCGGCAGGCGGGAAAGGTGGTAAAAATAAGGCGGTTACCTGTTAAATAAAAAGGGTATACATGCCAACGTATGATGTAAGATTTTATCCAAAACCTGCCCTTTTCATCGCAATCCATATGGCTACTCAACCTGTAAAACAACTCCAATCCATCCGCAGCCAGATCGTTGATCTGTCCATCACCGAAGCCGAGGCCGTGCAGTTGGAGCAACTCCTCCAGCAATCCATTGCCATCGTGAGCAAGTTCGACAACGAAAACCACCGCTTCTTCAAGAACCGGAAAAAAGTAACGCTGGAAGGCCTCGAAACCGAACTGACCCGTTACCAGCAAGGCTACTGGGGTCAGCAGGAGAAAGTAGAAAAAATCACCCGGTTCAACCTGGCCCGCCAGCAAGCCAACCTCCTCCTGAGCACCTTGCTCACCACGTGCAGAAGTTAAGGAGTTCGGGAGTTTGAGAAGTAGAGAGTTAGAGAGTTAAGGAGTTTGAGAATGAAGCCGGGGCGGATGCTGATCCGTTCCGGTTTTTTATTGCCTCCCGGACCCTGCGCCACCGTGTTACCAACGCTCAAACCCCCTGATTCTCCAACTCAGGACTTTCTCGGAAGTGGTTAGTGAGACACAAACCACGGCAGCGGCAACACGGATCACGGCCCGGAACAACGCTTATAAAGATCCTCACGCCGCCGTCAGTGGGACACTGACGGCTTTCGAAGACTTTTTGAGAAAGCCTATAACTGAGGGGTGGGCATCGAAGAATGAGCGGAAATCATCCCCCCGCCCCTTCGGCCGTCGCACCAGCCAGCCCGTAAGGGGGACCGGTGGTTGGCGGCTCCCTGGCAAGGAAACGGGCCGTACCCATCAGACACAAGCAGTCCCCTTGCGGCGAAGCGTTGCCTTGCCGGCGACAATTACCTCGTGGCGGCAGCGGCAGGTACGCAGAACTACGTTCGGTACGTTCGGCTCACGCCTCAGAACTACGTTCGGTACGTTCGGCTCACGCCTCCGTACCCTTGTGGGTTTGCCCGAGGGCAAGGGAAGGGGGTAGGGGGATGACTTCGGGTAATTCATTCTCGCCCCCCAGCCGTAAGGGTACTTGCCTGTTTTTCCAATACTTCTCCTGACCATAAGTCCGTTAATAATTTTCCATTTTCCATTTACAATGGCCGGTTTACTCACTACCTTCCAACCGACCAACCCACCCCGCGGCAACGGCAGCGTTCCGGCAGGCAAGCACCATGCGTACCCCCAACGACCATCGGATTGCCTCCCCGGGCGGCTTGTGCCTCTTGCTCCTGCTGGTGCCCCTGCCCTTGCTGGCCCAACTGCCTTCCCTCGCCTTCGAAACCCTCACCGCCAAAGACGGCCTGCCCGGCAACACCGTTTTTACCGCGGCCAAAGACCGGCAAGGCTTCATGTGGTTCGGCACGCGGCGCTGCCCCACCCGCTACGACGGCACGTCCTTCCGCAACTTCCTCGATTTTGAAACCAACTTCGTCACGGGCCTGGCCGCCGACCGGGCCAACAACCTGTGGGCCGCCACCGACCGGAGCGGCGTCTGCCGGATTATGGCCCATTCCCTGCGCATGCAGGCCGTGGCCCGGCCGCCCACCGGGGACCGCCGCACCACCGGCAACTTTTTCATCGGTTCCGGGGGGCAGGGCTGGTACGGGGATTTTGACGGCGTCAACCGGCTCGACCTGGCGACGGGCCGCGCCAAGCACTACTCCTTCCGGCAAACCAACTACGTGTGGGTAAAGGGTTCGTTCCTCGAAGACGGCCGCCGCAACCTGTGGGTGCTGGGCACCGACAACGGCCTGTTCCGCTACGACCCCGCCGGCGATTCCCTCCGTTGCGTGCTGGGCGCCGACTGCCCCGACCCCGCCCGCCGCGAACCCATCGTGTTTACCCGGGGCTGCACCGACGGGGAAGGCATCCTGTGGCTGGGCACCCAAAGCCACGGCCTGGTCCGCTACGACCCCCGCACGGGTGCCTACCGGGCTTTCCGGCCCCGCGGTCGGTCGGGCCAGATCAACGACGTGGAGGAAGGGTGGGACGAAAACGGGCGGCGGATCTTCTGGGTCGGCAACTCGGAAAGCGCGGGCGTTTTCCGGCCCGACCAGGCGCAGTTTTACTTCTTCCCCGGCCTGTTCCCGGAGGCCTACGAGGTGCACGACATTTTCCGGGACCGCCAGGACGGCATCGTGTGGGTGTGCACATCGGCGGGCATCTTAAAGTACAACCCGCGCAGCAACCTCATCCGCACCGTGGCGATTCCGCCGGGGCTGGTGCAGTTGCCGGTTAGGGTCAACGCGTTTTTGCCCGACCGCACCGACCCCTCGGGCCAGACCTGGTGGCTGGGGCTGTCGCACACCGGGCTGCTGCGCTGGAACCGCAAAACCGGGACCTTTGCCCTGGTTCGCTACCCGTCCGGCACGGCCGCCGAAACCCGCTGGATGACCGGGCGGGAGGACGGTACGGTCTGGATCGGCACCAACCGGTGGGATTACCGGGGCCCGGGTCTGTTCCTCTTCGATCCGGCCAGAGGGCGGTTTCTAGACTCGCCGCTCACCCGGCTGGCGAACCGGTACTACTCGGTGCCCTTTTTCATGTACGGCTTCGTGGACCCCCAAAAGCGGCTCTGGATCGGCAATTCGGATGAGGGCCTGCACGTGTTCGATGAAGGGCTGAACCGGGAAGTGACGCCCTGGCCCCCCGGGGCCGCCCGGCACCTGGCGAGAGGCAATAACCTGATCAACGACGTGCACTGCGACCGGCGGGGGCGGGTGTGGCTGGCTACCTACCAAGGCGTGTACTACGTGGCCGGCGATGGGCGGGGGTTCGTGTCGGCCGACTCGCTCACGCCCTCGGTCCGGCTGGAAGACCCGGCCGTCAACACCGTGTACACCGACCGCCGCGGCAACTTGTGGGCCGCCCGCTGGGGCAGCGTTACCCAGATGGACCCGGACGGACGCATCCTGACCGTGCTTACGTCGCGCGACGGGCTGTACGACCGCGAAAACAAGGGACTGGCCGAAGACCGGTCGGGCAACCTCTGGATCGGCAACTACGAAGGGCTGCACTGCTACCAGCCAGCCACCCGGCGCCTGCTCCGGTTTACGGTCAACGACGGGTTGCTGGACAACAATACCACCGGCCGGATCGCCGCCACCCCCGACGGCGGGGAAATCCTGGTCGGGCAGAAAAACGGCTTCAACGTGGTGCAGGCCGCCCAACTGCTCCGGCCGCACGCCCCGCCGGCCCTGGCCATCAGCAGCTTCAAGATCGAAGAGCAGGAGCAGAACCTGGACTTCGGGGGCACCGTGCGCATCCGGCCCGGGCAGAATGCATTCAGCGTGGATTTCACCGCCCTCAACTACGCCAAACTGCACTACAACCAGTACGCCTACTACCTGGCCGGCTTCGAGCCCACCTGGCGGCAGGGTGGACCGGCCCGCCGGGCGTATTACGCCAACCTCGACCCCGGCGCGTACACGCTGTACGTGAAGGCGGGCGATGCGCTGGGCAATTGGAACCCCCGGCCCCTGCAACTGCGCATCCGGGTGCTGCCGGCCTACTACCAGACCGGGTGGTTCCGCCTGCTGGCCGCCGGGATGGGGGCGGCGCTGCTCTACGCCCTGTACCGCTACCGGGTCCGGCAGCTGCTGCGGGTGCAGCACGTGCGCGACCGCATTTCGGCCGACCTGCACGACGAGATCGGGACGGCGCTCAGCGGGGTGGGCATCCTGGGCGTGATGGCCCGGAGAGGGTTGCCCGACGGGCATCCGGCCGCCCCGCTGCTCGAACGCATGACCGAAGAGGTGCACCAGGTCAGCGGCGCCCTCGACGACATTGTCTGGAGCATCAACCCCCGCAACGACGGGCCCGACAGCCTGATGGCCCGCATGACCCGCTACGCCTCCGAACTGCTCGAAGCCCGGCAGATCGAATGCCACCTGGCCCTGCCCCCGCAAGCCGAACCCCTCAGGCTGCCGATGGAAAAGCGGCGGGATTTTTACCTGTTTTTCAAAGAGGTGATCAACAACCTGGCAAAATAC
>CADCTQ010000507.1:0-288 GCA_902805615.1 uncultured Cytophagales bacterium | reverse complement strand
GGTGGTGCGCGACAACGGCGTGGGCTTTGACCCGGCGGCGCCCAGCGAACGCAACGGCCTGCGGAACCTGAAGAAACGGGCCGAAAGCCTGCACGGCACGTTGTCCATCGACTCGGCGCCGGGCGCCGGCACCACCGTCCGGCTCGAATTTCCCGTGCCGCCCCCCCGAAAGGGTTATTGACCCGTTCCGGGTAACCGCTTTTCTTTGTACACCGCTAACCGGGCTACGCCAGTAGTTCCTCCCCATGCTCCCGATCCGCATTTCCATTTACGAAGACAATGACAAGC
>CADCTQ010000506.1 GCA_902805615.1 uncultured Cytophagales bacterium | reverse complement strand
TGTCGTCGTGTAGTTCGAGCAGTTGGGCCGTCAGGCGGAGCGGGCGGAGAATCTCGTCGTTTTCCAATTTCCAATATATTTGTGCGTTGGGCCGATAAAATTAGGCAGAAAATCCGTTTGTGATTTTACGACCCCGCTTACCACCCATGAAAATCTTTTTCCTGTTCACTGCCCTGCTGCTGACCGTCACCGGGCAGCAATGCAAGGATGCCGGCCCCAACGCGCAGCTCCACAAGAAGTGGATCCATTCCTACGAAGAAGACGCCGACGGGGCCGAGGCGTACCGCCCGTCGGGCTATCACTTCCCGCCGGCCCGGGGCCGGCGCGGCATGGAGTTCAAGGCCGACGGCTCCTTCATCCGCTACGACATTGCCCCTACCGACGGGTCGCTGCCCGTGCCCGGCACCTGGGAACCGGTAAAGGGTGAAAAAGCCGTGCAGATCAAGGTCGGGGGCGACCAGCCCGAAACCTACCGCCTGGAAATCGTTTCGCTGGGCGACAGCCTGCTGAAGGTGAAGCGGCTCAACGATTGACACGCTGCTTGGCACGCCGCTCTGGGCGGGAAGACGCAAATTGGCCTAATTTAGCGGCCGACAACCAACCTTCCGCATTTGATGAATTATTGGCTGGTAAAATCGGAGCCCGTAAAGTATTCCTGGGAACAGTTTGAAAAAGACGGCCGCACCTGCTGGGACGGCGTACGCAACTTCCAGGCGCGCAACAACCTGCAAGGCATGCGCAACGGCGACCTGGTGCTGTACTACCACAGCAACGAGGGCAAGGAGGTGGTGGGCGTTGCCAAGGTGGTGCGCGAAGCCTATCCCGACCCCACGGCCGGCGACCCGGCCTGGGTGGTGGTGGACCTGGCGCCGGAAAGCCGGTTTACGCGGCCCGTCACGCTGACGCAGATCAAGAACCACGCAACGTTGCAGCACATCGGCTTGCTGCGGCAGTCGCGCCTGTCGGTGATGCCGCTCCGGCCGGAGGAGTTTGACGTGATCGTCGGGCTGGGCATGGGCTGATGCTCATTTGAGTTCGCGCAGATCGAGGGTAAAGCCCGGCAGCACTTCCTCGCCGGAAAGGGAGACGTCGAAAGAAGCAATCTTCTGTACCTCCCGGCCCGGGCGGTACACGTGCGTTGCCTGTCCTTTCACGTCAATCAGCCAGCCGAGCCGGCAGCCGTTTTCCATCCATTCCTGCATTTTCTTCCCCAAGCCGGCTAAGGAGTCGGTGCGCGACCGGAGTTCGATCACGAAGTCAGGGCACAGCGGCGGGAATTGCTCCTGTTCCTTGGTGGTTAACTTGTTCCACCGTTCCCGCGCAATCCAGGCCGCATCCGGGGAACGCATGGCTGTGTTGGGCAACCGGAAGGTGGTGGAAGAATCGAAGGTTACGCCGAGTTTATGCGCTTTGTTCCAAGCTCTCAACTGAAAAGTAATTTCGGCATTTCTGTCTCCCGTTTTTCCTCCTGTGTTAGGCATAAGAATAACTTTTCCATCGGCATCTCTTTCAAAAGTTAAGTCGCGGTTATCCTGGCAAAAGTGATAAAACTCATCATCGCTGAAACCGCCGATGGCCCGGGTGGATATGACAATTGCTTCGCGCATACGACAGAAGTGGATTCTCCAAAGATACCAAAAATCGGCTGTGAATAGCCAATGCGCTTTTTCGCACCGGTAATTCACCCTTGGCTAACGGCCGGGAAGTTTTGGCGGTTCGGTCATTTCTCTCTTATTTGCCCTAAATTCATTTTCCCATGCCCATTGCCCGAATGCTGGAGGCGCTGAACGCCGAAATCGGTTCGCTGCGGTACGGTGAGCAGCCGCCCGAGTTGTACGACCCCATCCGGTACCTGATGGCGTTGGGCGGCAAGCGGATGCGGCCCCTGCTGACCCTGCTGAGCAGTTCGATGTTTACGCCCGACTGGCAGCCCTTCGTGCGGCCCGCCATTGCCGTGGAGGTGTTCCACAACTTCACCCTCATGCACGACGACATCATGGACGCCGCCCCGCTGCGCCGCGGCCAGCCCACCGTACACGTCAAATGGAACCCCAACGTAGCCATCCTCTCGGGCGACGTGATGCTGGTGTGCGCCTACGCCCTGCTCTCCGACATTCCCGACGGGCAACTGCGCACGGTGCTCAAAAAATTCAACCGCTGCGCCGCCGAAGTGTGCGAAGGGCAGCAACTCGACATGAACTTCGAAACCCGCACCGACGTGCAGGAGGCCCAGTACCTGGACATGATCCGCCTCAAAACGGCCGTGCTGCTCGGCTTCAGCCTGGAGTTCGGCGGCCTGATGGCGGGGGCCGACGAGAAAAACACCCGCCTCCTCTACGAAGCCGGCGAAAGCATCGGCATCGGCTTCCAGCTCAAAGACGACCTGCTCGACGTGTTCGGCGACCAGGCCAAGTTCGGCAAGCAGGTGGGCGGCGACATCATTGCCAACAAAAAAACCTTCCTGCTCATCAAGGCGCTGCAACTGGCGGGCGGCGAACAGAAACGGCAGCTCGACGGGTGGCTGCACGCCAGAACGTTTGACCCGCAGGAGAAGGTCCGCGCCGTGACCGGCATTTACAACGCCCTCGAAATCGGCCGGCTCACCGAAGCCAAAATGAATGAGTACTTCGCCCTCGGCCTCACCTGCCTCGAAGGGGTGACGGCCCCGCCCGAACGCAAGGCGCCCCTCCGCGACTTCGTCGAAAAACTCATCTACCGCGAAAACTAAGAAAAGGAGACCGCAGACCGCAGGAAGGGAGACCGGAAGAACGCGTAGGGATGCTTCTCCGGGTTCTCCGTATCTATGCGGTTCATCCTTTTTCGGCAATAAACCATAGCGGCAGGGAAAACGATCCGGAAGCGAAATACGCGCCGGATCGGAAACGCTGCCCCACTTTTGCCGTATTGGATTGCGGCAGTCATTGCCAATTATCAGTTGTCAATTTTCAACATAACTACTTATGGACAGACCGGAGCGGGGACGCGGGGAACGGCCCCGGCACTTTACCACCCCAAGACCCGACAACAAAGACGTGGTGTTCGGGGTGCGGGCCGCCATCGAAACGATCCGCGCGGGCAAGGAGATTGACCGCCTGCTGGTGCAGCGGGAACTGGGCAGTTCGAACACCATGGCCGAACTCATGCAGGTGGCCCGCGAGGCCAACGTGCCCGTGCAGCGCGTGCCCGCCGAAAAGCTCGACCGGATCACCCGCAAAAACCACCAGGGCGTGATTGCCTTCGTGTCGGCCATCCGCTACGTGTCGCTGCACAACGTGCTCAGCGGCGCGTACGAAAAGGGCCAGACGCCCCTGCTGCTCATCCTCGACCGGGTCACCGACGTGCGCAACTTCGGCGCCATTGCCCGCACGGCCGAATGCGCCGGGGTCCATGCCATCGTAATCCCGGCCAAGGGCGCCGCCCAGATCAACGCCGACGCCGTCAAGACCTCTTCCGGCGCCCTCAACTTCATTCCCGTGTGCCGCGAAAACAGCCTGCGCGACACGGTGATCTACCTGCAGGAGAGCGGCGTGCAGGTGGTGGCCTGCACCGAAAAGGCCGAAAAAACCATTTACCAGGCCGACTACCAGGGCCCCACGGCCATCATCATGGGTTCCGAAGAAGACGGCATTTCCGACGACCTCATCCGCAAGGCCGACGTGCTGGCGAAAATTCCCATGACGGGCAACATTGCTTCGCTGAACGTTTCGGTAGCGGCCGGCGTGGTGATCTTCGAAGTGACCCGGCAGCGCCTAAACGCCTGACGTACCCGGAACTGCGCGCCGGGCCGGGTCCTGGTGGAGCAGGTCCTTCAACGCCCCGTACAATTGCGGCGCCTCGCGGGTCATTGCCGCCGGGTTCTCGAAAAACACCTCCACGGCCGCCGAAAAAAACTCCGCCGGGTTCGTATGGGCGTAGGCCCGCAGCAACGCTGGCTCGCCCCGCTGCGACCGGGCGTGTTCCGCTTCGGCGCATTCCAGGAAGTGATCCAGGCTCCGCTGGTCGAGGAAGTCGTACTCCCCGTCGTCGCGGGTGCGGTTTTCGAGCAGCAGGGCGTGGGCCATCTCGTGCAATCCCACGTTGCGGGCATCGTTGGGCACGCGGTAGCCCTCCACGAAATGCTTCCACGATAGCACAATGGCGCCGGCGGCGTTGACTTCACCCAGGTGGTAACGGCGGTCTACCGTCGAAAAATACGCTTCGGGGTAGAGGATGATCTGCCGGAAGTGCCGCAGCCGCACGGGGGGCAGCCCGAAGGTGAGTTGCACGGCGCAGGCGGCCACCAGCGTTTTCATTTCCTCCGTGATGGTCAGGTCGCCCCGGGCCGTAAATTCCTTGTCCGCCAGGAAGTCCGCCACCCGCCGTTCGAAGCGCCGCCGCTCGGCCGGGCTGAGGGCGCAGTAGTAGGCAAACGACTTTTCCAGGAGCTTTCGCCGGTGGGCGTTGCCGGGAAAAAGGCGGTTCCGCAGCCACCCCGCGCCACGCCACAACTCCCGGCCCGCACAGATTGCCAGCACGATCAGTATGAGCAGGACGATGGTGTAGACCAGGGGCATCGGGAGTTTCAAGGGATGAGGTATTGGGTATTGGGTATTGGGTATTGGGTATTGAGTATAAACGAAAGCGGCACTATTTCTTCCCGAATAGCGCCGCTTTCCTTACAAATTCTGCTTGCATCAACCCCACTCCCTGACTCTCAAACTCCTACCCTCCCTAGCTCACCGGCCCGAACTGGCGCAGAAAGCGGATGTCGTTTTCGGTAAACAGGCGCAGGTCGCGGATCACGTAGAGCAGGTTGGCCATCCGTTCCAGGCCCATGCCGAACGCAAAGCCGGTAAACTCCTCGGGATCAATGCCGCAGTTTTGCAGCACGCTGGGGTCTACCATGCCCGATCCGCCAATCTCCACCCAGCCCGTGTGCTTGCAGATGTTGCAGCCCGAGCCCTTGCAGATCAGGCAGTTGATGTCAATTTCGGCGCTGGGCTCGGTGAACGGGAAGAAAGAAGGCCGGAACCGGATCTTGATGTCCTTGCCGAACATTTCGCGGGAAAAGTGGTACAGCGTCTGTTTGAGGTCCACGAAGCTCACGTTGCGGTCCACGTAAAGCCCTTCGACCTGGTGGAACATGCAGTGGGCCCGGGCCGAGATGGCTTCGTTGCGGTACACCCGGCCGGGCATGATGGACCGGAACGGGGGCTTGCCGTTCTCCATCAGCCGCACCTGTACGTTCGACGTGTGCGTGCGCAGCACCACGTCGGGGTTTTTCTCGATGAAAAAAGTGTCCTGCATCTCCCGGGCCGGGTGGTTGGGCGGGAAGTTGAGGGCCGTAAAGTTGTGCCAGTCGTCCTCGATCTCGGGGCCGTCGGACACGTTGAAGCCGATGCGCCCGAAAATCTCCACAATGCGGGCCCGCACGATGGACAGCGGGTGCATGGCGCCCACTTCGTTGGGATAGCCCGGCAGGGTCAGGTCCACGGGAGCCGGCTGGGCTACCCCCGCCTGGAGGGTTTCGAGCCGGTCGCGGCCCTCGGCAAACTTGTTCAGGGCGAGGTTTTTCAGGTTATTGAGTTCGGCCCCGATGGCCCGGCGGTCTTCGGGCGGCGCCGTCTTGAGGCCTTCAAACAGGTCGGCAATCACGCCCTTGCGGCCCACGTACGCCAGCCGGAACTGTTCCAACTGCTCGGCGCTCTCGATGGGCGCCGTGTCTACCTGCGCGAATATTTCTCTGATTTTCTCCAGCATAGTGCGCAAATATACGTGCCTTTGCCATAAAAGTAGCCGGAAAAAGGCCCGAGAAAAGAAGTGAGGGGAAAGACTGGAAGCAACAATGCTCCCCTGGCGCAAGCGTGGACGCTTACACCAGGGGAGCATGAATCAGGCAACTCCCTCACCGGTTCAAGCATCCACGCTTGATTCATGCAATCATCCGTGAAGCACAACTACATAGGGGCAAGCGTAGACGCTTGCTTACGGAACCATGCGGCCGCACTTGCTTCAAACAGTGTGGAAGGGTTCAAGCGTGGACGCTCCAACCAGTGGGAAGAAAACGCCCACGCTCCAACCAGTAGGGCGGCACCATATTCCTGATTCCTATTCGCTGTCTTTCTGGGGGGCGTCGCCGGCCTGTTTGACGGGCAGGTCGTTGGCGCCTTCTTCGGGGCTGATGCCGGCGTTTTCGTCCGTGGGTGCGGCCGGAATGCGGTCTTCAGCCGTACGGACGGCACCGCTGCCGGGCAGGTAGGCGCTGTCATTGAGGCGGTCGGGGGCGTCGGCGGGCCGTTGCCGTCCTTCGGCCGCCAGCGTGCCGGAGGCGTCGTCAAAGTCGGCCGTGGTGCCCGTGACATCACTCGGGGGCAGGGAGTGTTCTACGTAGTCGTTCTGGGCGGGGGCGCCTTCCGGGGTGCCCGGCCGGTCGAAGTCGCCGCCCGCGTCGCCGGTGCCGGGACCGCTGCCGGCGCCGCTGATCGAACGGCCTTCAATCGGTTGGGGGTTGCCGCCGAAGCGGTCCATCGCCCGGGCGCCTTTCTGCAAGTCGAGCAGGTCGGCTTTGGGGAAGTCTTGCAGGCCGTTGCCCAGGTCCTGGTCGGGCTGGCCGCCCGCATTGTTGGCTTCCGGGGTGTTCTCCAAGGGCTTATTATCATTCGTTTCCATCGTCATTTCTGTTTAAGTTGGGTATCATTGCGGCCGGACGGGGTGCCCGGCGCCGTTGATACACGCTTCTACGCAAAGGGGGGCCTGCATTGTTGCCTCCCGTTGCTTTCCCGCCGCCCGCAACCGTCCCCAACGCCCCGCCGGGCACCTCCTGCGCATGAACCGAGATTCCATTTTAACGGCCGCCCGGGCGTACGTGCAAGGGCAACTGGCCGGCGACAGCAGCGGCCACGACTGGTGGCACATTTACCGGGTGACCGAACTGGCCCGGCGCCTTGCCGCGGCCGAAGGCGCTGATCCCTTCGTGTGCGAACTGGCGGCCCTGCTCCACGACATTGCCGACGAAAAGCTGAACCCTTCGGCCGAGGCCGGCATGGACAAGGTGCGGGACTGGCTGGCGGCCCACGAAGTACCGGCCGCCGAAAAAGACCACGTGCTGGAAATCATCGGGACGATGTCTTTCAAGGGCGGCCAGAACCCGCCAGTGCGTACGCCCGAAGCCCGCGTGGTGCAGGACGCCGACCGCCTCGACGCCATCGGGGCGCAGGGCATTGCCCGGGTGTTTGCCTACGCCGGCTGGAAAGGCCACCTGGTGCACGACCCCAACCAGGCGCCGCGGACGGAACTCACCGCCGGGTCGTACCGGAGCGGCACGAACACGGCCATCAACCACTTCTACGAAAAGCTCCTCAAGCTCAAAGACCTGATGAACACGCCCACGGCCCGCCGGCTGGCCGAAGACCGCCACCGGTTCATGGAGACGTACCTGGAGCAATTCTACCGGGAGTGGGAAGGAAGTCGCTGATTGTTAAGGGGGTGGTAAAAAAAAGGAGAACCACGGAGAAAAAGGAGTGAGAAGCGAGGAGCAAGAAGGAACTTAACCGCAAAGGGCGCAAAGATCGCAAGGAGAACGCGTATTTCTTTGCGCCCTTTGCGCCTTCTCTTTGCGATCCTTGCGGTTCAGTTTATTTTCTCCGTGGTAAAAACGATTCCCCCTGCAACCTCCATTGTCATCGGCCATCCCCCGGAAATTTTACGGGAACAGCCCCTTCCCGGCAGTCTTCGGTTGGCGCGGCGGAAAGTCGCTTTTCCCTTATCTTCGCCCAAAACCACGCCTCATGTTTCTGAAGAACGCTTTTTTTATGCTGCTTGCCGCCGGGCTGTGCGCCTGCCAGTCGCAGACGGCCACCGAGAGAACCACCGACGCCCCGACCATCGGCGAAGCCACGCCCACGCCCAAAGACACCGACATCACGACCACCACCATGACGCAGGACGTGACGTACCAGCGGCGCCTGGTGAACGAGAACTACGCCATCAGCGTGACGGTGCAGGGCGAAGAAAACATGAAGGACCTCCAGATCGAGGTGCTGCGCGGCGGCAAGCTGGTCACGGAGTTCACCGAGTCCATTGACGGGCAGGTGGCGGGGTCCATGACCACCGACCTCAACAAGAACAAACACCCGGAAGTGCTGGTATTCGTGGAAAGCTCGGGCAGCGGCTCGTACGGGCTGGTATACGGCTACGAACTCACCGAAAAAGGCAAGAGCCCCCTCACCCTGCCGCCCCTGAAGGGCGACGCGGCCGAGGGCTACATGGGCCACGATACGTTCAAGGTGGAAAACGGCAGGCTGCTGCGCACCTTCCCCGTCTACGCCGACACCGACGCCAACGCCAAACCCACCGGCGGCACCCGTACCCTCACCTACACGCTGGGCAACGACCTGGTCTTTGCGCTGGAGAAAGGATAGGGTTTAGTATGTGCTTAGCGCATGTGGGGATTAGAGGGGGATGGGGTTAGTGATGGGTGGGTTGTGATTCGTTGGTTGTGCTGGGTGGTAATGTGGTGGTTGGAGATAGGATGGTTTGTAATGGGATGGTGAATGATTGATGAAGCGTAAGTGGAGTTTGTTCTTTTTGGCATTGCCCCAAAAAGAACCAAAAAAGGCTAGTGGTCAGGAAGGGTCAAAGTGATGGGTAGAGCCGTTTGAGTTTGATGCGCGCCTGTTTGGTCTTGAACTGCCAGTCTACCTTGCTCTCT
>CADCTQ010000505.1 GCA_902805615.1 uncultured Cytophagales bacterium | reverse complement strand
TCGGGGGCCAACCGTTCGGTGGCCCCCTGGTGGCGGAGGGTAATCGCCTGGCCGGGGGTTACGCCGTCGAGGGTTTGCTGCCGGCCGTCGGGCCACGCCACGCGCAGCCGCACGGGGGCGCCGCCGGTTCCCAGCCCGAAGTGCAGCGGCACGTACAGGCACGACTGGAAGCCGCGCACCGGCGCAAACTCCTGGTACTGCACGCCGCCGTCGGCCGGGTACAACCACACCCGGGCCCCCACGCCGAAGGGATTCGCGGCGGGACCGGCCAGCCTGACGGCCAGAAAATGACCTTCGCCGGCCGGGGTATCCAGGTCCTTCCGGCCGGCCCGTTCCACCCGGTTGTTTTTGTACACGCGGGCCGGGCCGTCGTTGGTGTTGGTGACGATCTCCAGGTCGCCGTCGTTGTCGAGGTCGGCGCACACGGCCCCGTTGGCGACGGTGGCCCCGTCCATGCCCCAGTCCTGCTGCCGGTTCCCGAAGCGGGTTCCGTCCAGGTTCTTAAAGATGTAGTTGCGCGTCTCGGAGGCGGGTATTTTTTTGATCTGGTCGAGGAAGGCCGCCGCCCGGCCGCCGGTCGCCTTGCGGGCTTCTTCGTCGGACGAGTACTTGATGAAGTCCGAGTTGGTCAGGTCGCGGAGTTCGCCGTTGGTGATGAACAGGTCCTTCCGGCCGTCGTTGTCGAAGTCGGCCGCCAGCGGCGCCCAGCTCCAGTCGGTGGCGTGCACGCCGGCCAACTGCCCGACTTCGCTGAAGGTGCCGTCGCCGTTGTTGAGGTGCAGCATGTTGCGCATGTTCTGGTGCCAGAAGCCGTTGTGCAGCGTTGCCTGGTAGCTGTTCCAGTTGTCGGGGAAAGAGAGCAGCTTCTGGCGGGCATTGTCCTCGGGCAGCATGTCGAGGGTGAGCACGTCGGGCAGGGCGTCGTTGTTGAAGTCGGCCACTTCGAGGCCCATCGTGAAGCGGGAAGTATGGTCGAGCTTTTCGCGCAGCCCGTCGCGGAACGTGCCGTCGCCGCGGTTCACGTACAGGTAGTCGTCTTCCACGTAGTCGTTGCCCACGTAGAGGTCGGGCCGCCCGTCGCCGGTGAGGTCGGCGGCGGCCAGGCCCAGGCCGAAGCCCAGCGGGTTGCCCTTGATGCCGGCCGCTTGGGTGACGTCGGTGAACCGGCCGCCGTCGTTGCGCAGCAGCTTGTCGCCGGCAAACGCGTCGCGGGCCGTGCGCATGGCGTGGGCCTCCTGCCGCTGGTAGCCGCGCAGGTTATGGTTCATCAGGAAGCAGTCGAGGTCGCCGTCGCCGTCGGCATCGAAAAAGGCCGCCTGGGTGGCGTAGCCGGGGTCGGCCAGCCCGTAGGCTTCGGCGCTTTCGGCAAACGTGACGGGGCCGCCCTTCCCCGCCCTGGCCGTGGTGTTGACGAAGAGTTGGTTGCGCCGCGCTTCGGGCGGGTTGGGGCCGGAGTAGCACACGTACACGTCGAGCCAGCCGTCGGCGTTCACGTCCACGAGGCTCACGCCGGTTTTCCAGCCGCCGGGCCGCCCGCCGATGCCGGCCTTTCCGGAAACGTCTTCAAACCGGAGCCCGCCGCGGTTGCGGTAGAGTTTGTTTTCCACCTGGTTGCCGGTGAAGAACAGGTCGGTCAGGCCGTCGTTGTCCAGGTCGCCGGCGGCCACGCCCCCGCCGTTGTAGAAGTATTCGTAGGTGAGGATGTTGTCCTGCTCCGTTTCGGCGAGCCTATTGGCGAAGGTAATGCCGGTGGCCGACGCGGGCAGCGATTCGAAAAGCGTTTCCCGTTTTTGACCGCAGGAGAAAAGCAGCAGGAAATAAGCCAGGTAACGGAATGTATTCATCCACATTGGCGCCTTGAAGTGATAAGGGCGGAAAAATAAACGACCATCAAAGGTTCCCGAAAAATAAAACAGCAACCCGGGATGGTTGCTGTTTTACGGTCAGGGCAATGAAGGCAGTTAGCTGCCGTAGCCGAAGTTCTGCTTCAGGTTAGGATTGGTATCCAGGGCCCGTTGCGGAATGGGATACACCACCACGTGAGCCGGTGACTCAAACGGCTTGGTGTCACCCTTGGGTTGCAGGAACGTACCGAAGCGGATCATGTCATTGCGCCGCCAGCCTTCCCAGTACAGTTCGCGGCCTCTCTCGGCCAGCAGCGCCTTGTCGTCGAGGGCGGTCAGGGGAGTAGCGCCGCGGATGGTTCTCAACTGGTTCACCAGGCTCAGGGCAGTACCCGATCCGCCCGATCCGCCCCGCAGCAAGGCTTCAGCCTGCATGAGCACTACGTCGGCGTACCGCAGGAAAATGTAGTCGTTGCCCGGGTTGGGGTCATTGATGAAATCAGGCGCCGTGGGTTGTTGCGGATTGTTGGCGTCCGGATTGGGTATCGGCTTAATCAGGTATTTGATGACGCGGATGCCTTGTCTTTCGTTGGAGTACAACAAATCCAGATCAGGCGTGAATTCCAAGGGACGTCCGCCCCGGTCCTGGAGTGGAAATAGCCTGCCGTCTACTATTGAGTATTGCTGGCCGACCAGGAACCCGGCATTCATACCGAGTTGATTGGACATTTCCGGCGCCACGGTCGGCGTGCCTCCGCGCCGGGTATCGTTTGCCTCGAAGCTGTTGTAGAAATCAGCCAGGGTTGTGAACCCGTTCCAGCCGCCGTTGTTCAAGGGCTGGCGGTAGTGCGAAGTCATATAATACCGGTTCTGCACGGTGGCTACCGGGCTTCCGGCCGTATTCTGGATTACAAAAATCAGTTCCTTCGAACGTTCTGAATTCTCCCAGTGGAAGTTATCGAAGTAGTTGGGCTGCAATTGGTACTTGCCCGAAGAAATGATGGCGTTGGTGTATTCGATCGCCTTGTTCATGTCCGCCGCCGCAAAGGCGTAGGGTCCGGCCGGACTGGTAGGGTCTTGCTTATAAACGGCTTTGTTGAGGTACGCTTTTGCCAGCATGGCCCGGGCCGCGTCCTGGTTGGCCCGACCGGGACCGTTGGCCGGGTTCAGGTCTTGCAGGGCGGCCTCCAGGTCGGCGACCATGAAGTCGAAGGCCTCGCTGCGGGTAAAAACCCGGGGTACCGAGTTGGGATCCTCGGTGGCCTCCCGGAAGGGGACCTGCCCGTACATGTCAATCAGCTGAAACATGAAGAAGGCCCGCAGGAACCTTGCTTCCGCCTTGATCTGCGTACCGGCCGCGTCGTTGCCGGCAAAGGAAATGGTCTGGTTGGCCCGGAATACCCCCGTGTTGAGTTCATTCCAGGAGTTGATCACCTGGTTGTGCAAGGGGTCCCAGGAGTGCTGGTGCAACCGGCGCCAGGTACCAAAGTCACTCCAGTCGGTGCCGCGGGTGGGTCCCACCATTTCATCGGTAGGGTGCTCCTGCATGGCGTACATGTTCTCCTGGTTCTGAAACCGGTTGAGTTGGGTGTATACGCCCGCCAATGCGCTGGAAGGTTCAATCTGGCTCGAAATACCCGACAAGTCCTCCGCGGAGATTCGATCCAGTACCTTGTCTTCCAGGTCGGTGCAGCTCACCGTTCCCAGGAACAGCAAGCTTAGTATCGTGATTGATTTATGGGGAAACTTCATTTGCTTAAGAATTAAAGTAAGCTGAAAGGTGGCTCAAGTTCATCACTCAAGGGTTCATGCAACGGATCAGAATCCGGCACTCAAGCCAATGGTAAACGTTCTGGCGCTGGGGAAGGCAGTGTAATCAATCCCAATGGAAGGAACGTTGTCACGGGCTTTGTTCGTATTGATTTCCGGATCAACCCCGGAGTATTTGCTGATGAGGAACACGTTCTGTCCCGTTACGTAAAGGCGCGCATTTTTGAGGTAGATGCCCTCGGGTAATTTGAAATTATGCCCCAGGGTAAAGTTGGATAGCCGCAGAAAGTCCCCTCTCTCCAGGAAACGGGTGGATGCTTCCGCAAAATTGTTGGCGCTTTCCTGGCTGTCAACTACGTCTCTGGTTACGTTGCGGCCATTCCGGAGATTGCCCTTTACGAAGATGGCGTTGGCCGTATTGTTGTACACGTAGAAATTGGTAGCCGCCGTGAGGAAGAGGTTCAAGTCCCAGTTGCCGTAGGTAAAACTGTTGCTCAAGCCAAAATTGAACTTGGGAATGGCGTTGCCGGCGTAGGTCAGTTCCTCATTGTTGGGATACACTCCGGTTCCGTCTTCTTCATACCCGCCAAATTCCCGCAGGAAGAATGCGCCAACCGGGTAGCCATCCCGAATCTGCTGGGCGTAAGCGCCCGACAAACCCTGTCCGTTAATGTCTCCCGTATTGATGATTGTACCGATGCCAGTTACTTTGGTAGTCACGTACGTCGCGTTGAAGGAAGTGTTCCAGTTGAAGGCATCGTTCTGAATGATGTCGTAGCCCAGGGTCAATTCAGCCCCTTCGTTGTTGACGTTGCCGGGCAGGTTCACCCATACGAACTGCGTGGCGGTCGGCTGGGATTGTACGGCCTGGAAGATCAAGTCCTTGGTACCTTTCTTGAAGTAATCGAGGGTACCGGTGAAACGGCCTTCCATGAGACCAAAATCGATCCCGGCGCCGTACTGTTGGGTCTGCTCCCACCTGATGTCAGCGTTAGGATTGTTCAGCGGGGTAACGGCTGCATTGTTGGGGTCGAAACTGAAGATTACCCGGGACGTGTTGCCCGGATACTCCTGGTTGCCAGTGAGGCCCCAGTTCAAACGCAGCTTCAGCTGGCTGAACGCTTCGGGAATGAACCCTTCCTCGGAGAGCTGCCAGCCGAAGGCCAAGGCGGGGAAATAGCCGTACTTGTTGTTGGGACCGAACTTGGAGGAGCCGTCCACCCGCAGGGTACCCGTAAAGATATACCGTTCGTTGATGTTGTATTGCAAGCGGCCGAAGTACGACTGCAACTCATTCTGGCCCCGGGCGGCACCCGAATAATAAGACCGGTTGTCTTTGTTGTTCACGCCGCCAATCACATCATACAAAGGCAACCCTGATCTGACCACGTCAGCCAGGAAGTTGGATGCCAGCGTATAGTTGTTCCGGTTCTCGAAGCGCTGGTAGGCAAATCCGAGTAACCCGTCCAACGTGCCGATGCCCAATTTACCGGAGTAGTTCAAGGTATGCTCCAGCAGCCGGGACGTGGCGAACTGATTGGTTATGTTCGCCAGGCCGTTGGCTACGTTCAACCCGGTACCGGTTCGGGGGTTGTTCGGGCCGACAGTGATGTCGTCGTTAAATCCGGGCAACCCGCGGGGAATGCTTACCCGGCGGACCGAAGTAGCATTGTCGAGGGCAAAATTCAGCTTGTACGACAGGCCCTTGATGATCCGCCAGGTAGCACTGATCCGGCCCAGTGTCCGGTTGGTATTGCCGTTGTCGTCAATCAGGTTCATGGTAGCTACCGGGTTCCGGAAGTCACCCCCGGGCGTGTAATAGGTACCATCCGGGTTCCGGATCGGGAAGGTCGGGTTGGCCTGCAGGGCGGCACCGATCAGGTTGCCCCGGAAGCCGGCATTGTCACCCACCGGCGCGTACTGATCCTGTACCCCGCTGGTAGCCAGGTTCAGTTCCAGCACTACTTTGTCGTTGAACAACTCGTGCGTTGCATTTACGCGGCCGGCCAGACGTTTCAAGCCGGACCTTCTGATAATCCCCTGCTGGTCATTGTATCCCAGGGAGAAGAAGTACCTGGTATCCTCATTGCCGCCGCCAAAATCTACCGAGTAGTTTTGGGTGAGCGACGTGCGCAGAACCTCATCCTGCCAGTCGGTAGAAGCGCCACCATTTACGCCCGGGGCATTCGGATCACCACCGGCTGCCTGCAAAGCCGGGATGAATTCACTCGCCGACAACAGATCGTATCGTTTCAGGGGGGAGCTGATGCTGCTTGAGACGGCGAAATTGAGGCTTTGCGTGCCGGCTTTGCCCCTCCGGGTGGTGATCAACACCACGCCGTTGGCACCGCGGGCCCCGTAAATGGCCGCGGCCGATGCATCTTTCAGCACGGTAATGTTCTCAATGTCGGCCGGGTTGAGAAAAGTCAGCGGGTTGCGGGGGGATTGTTCACCCGCACCGTAATCGGTACCTCTTTCGTTGTTGCCGCCATCCAGGGGCACACCGTCCACCACGAAGAGGGGGTTGTTGCCGCCCCGGATGGAAGTGGTTCCCCGGATCCGGATGTTGACGGCCGCCCCGGGTTCGCCGCTGGCGGGCGTGATCTGTACACCGGCCGCCCGCCCTTGCAGCAACTGCTCGGGCGAGGCGATCACCCCCTTGTTGAATTCTTTCGGCGTCAGCGCCACCACGCCGCCGGTGACGTCTTTTTTCTGCTGTTCGCCGTAACCGATGACCACCACTTCGCTCAGGGCCTGCACGTCAGAGGCCAGTTTGGCGTTGATGGTGGCCTGGGAGCCTACCGGGATCTCCTGGCTCTGGAAGCCGATGAAGCTGAACACCAGTACGGCGTTGTTGTCGGGTACGGCAATGCTGAACCCACCGTCCGCGCCGGTAGCCGTACCGTTGGTGGTGCCTTTTACCAGTACGGTTACGCCCGGCAGGGGCGAATTGTCTTCTTGGGCCGTTACCGTGCCCGTAACGGTGCGGCTTTGCGCCCAGGCCGCCGGCAGGGCAGCCATCCAGACGAGGGCCGCCACCAGGAACGCGCCCAGCCGGCGACCGGCCCGTAGGTTGTGTAGTAAATGAATGTGCATTGTGTACAGGATTTACATGAAACGGATGAGAAATTATAGGATGAAAGTGGCATTGCAGGGGTCGTCAACCGGCTCCCGCGGGGCATTGCACCAGCAGAAGGACGGTTTGGGTCATACGCAGTGGGGGTTTGGCGTGGAAGTTGATTTTAGCCGGTTGCGTTCAGTGCGTAACGGGGGGTGTAATATGCCCACTTAAATTGGATTTATACGAATTAATACGCATCGCACAAACCGCACCCTCTTACATGGTACGCAAATATAGACCTATGGTTTAAATTCCAAAAAAAGTTTTAATAATCTAAAACCAATCGTTTTCCTGTGACTTTTGTCGCAAAATATTGTATTTATACGGCTTTTCGTGCCCACCACATGTTTATGCCATAACCGGTTACTTCCCGGAATGTTTAAAAACTGAAACCGAATCTTGCAATTCCCGGGGCGTACGTCGGCAATCCACTCCATGTAAGGTCGCGGCGCGAAAAGAAGCCCCGCCCGGCGGGCCGGCGGCTGTATACAAAAAGTAGAAATTTCCGAACGGTTCTGTTCGTTATGGAGTTAAATATCTGCAACTTCACGGTTTGCGCATTCCGTCCGTACGCCCGCGCCGCGTGACCGGCGTACCGGGTGCGTACGCCGAAAAGCCCATTGTTTCCATACCAAATCTTATCATCATCAATGAATCTGAGACAGCTAAAGACAATCGTGCTCAGTGCCGGTCTGCTTACGGGACCTGCGCTCCTGTGGGCGCAGCCGGCCGGAACCGCCGTCCCCGGACCCGATACCACCGGCAAGGTCAGTACGGCGCCCGCCAACTGGTTCAACCTCGACCGCGCCACCGACCGGGTCACCGGCGTGAGCACTGAAAAAGCCTACGAACTGCTCCGCAACAAAACCTCGCGCCCCGTGGTGGTGGCCGTGATTGACGGCGGCGTGGACGTGAAACACGAAGACCTCCAGGGCAAGCTCTGGATCAACCCCAAGGAAACGGCCGGCAACGGCGTGGACGACGACAAGAACGGCTTCGTGGACGACGTGTACGGCTGGAACTTCATCGGCGGCAAGGACGGCAGGAACGTCAACGAGGAAACCTACGAACTCACCCGCCAGTACGTAGCCCTCAAAAAACGCTTCGAAGGCACCAAAAAGGTGCGCCGCCGCGACAAGGCCGCCTACGCCGAGTACCAGCAGATCAAGGAGACGTTCGAAACCAAGGTTGCCGGGCTCAAGAAGCAGGCCGAAGGGTACCTGGGGTTTGCCAAGGCCTACAAGTCGGCCGCGGAGTACCTGAAAACGTACCTGGGCAAAGACAGCCTCACGGCCGCCGACGTGGACGCCATCCGGCCCGCCAACCAGCAGGTGGGGCAGGCCCAGAAGATCGTGCAGTACGCCTTTGAGAACGGCATCAACGAAAAGGAACTGAAGGAAGCCGAAGAATACTTTGAAAAGGCCCTCAACTACGGATACAACACCGAATTCGACGCCCGCAAGGTGGTGGGCGACGACCCCAACAACCTGGCCGAGAAGGGCTACGGCAACAACGACGTGATCGGTCCCGACGCCCGGCACGGCTCGCACGTGGCCGGCATCATCGCCGCCAACCGGTCCAACGAAACGGGCATCAAAGGGGTGGCCGACAACGTGCAGATCATGGCGATCCGGGCCGTCCCCGACGGCGACGAACGCGACAAGGACGTAGCCAACGCCATCCGCTACGCCGTGGACAACGGGGCGCAGATCATCAACATGAGCTTCGGCAAGGACTACTCGCCGGACAAGGCGTACGTGGACGAGGCCGTGCGCTACGCCGTTTCCAAGGGGGTGCTGCTGGTGCACGCGGCCGGCAACGACGCCGAGAACATTGACACGGCCCGCAACTTCCCGACCCGCCGGTACGCCAACGGCGGCCAGGAAACGGCCCAGTGGCTCGAAATCGGCGCTTCCTCGTGGGGCGGCAACGACAACTTCGTGGGCGACTTCTCCAACTACGGCAAGCAAACGGTGGACGTGTTCGCCCCGGGCGTGGACGTGTACTCGACCACGCCGGGCAGCAAGTACGAAAGCCTGAGCGGCACGAGCATGGCCGCCCCGGTGACGTCGGGCGTGGCCGCCCTGCTGATGTCGTACTACCCGCAGCTGACGGCCGCGCAGGTAAAAGACATCATCGTGAAGTCGTCGGTGAAGTACGCCGGCGAAAAGGTGAACAAGCCGGGCGAAGAAAAAGACCAGACCATCTCCTTCGGCGACCTGAGCATCTCGGGCGGCGTGGTCAACGCCTACGAAGCCGTGAAGCTGGCCGAAAGCATGGCGGCGCAGAAGTAATTTCGATGCTCGATATCCGATGTTCGATGTTCGGCTTGTGAGCTTTATGAATGTCGGGTGACGTAAAACAAAAAGAGCCGGCTTTGCAGCCGGCTCTTTTTGTTTGGTTGTTGCGTCTCCCGGTGGGTTCTACAACTTCTTCAGGGTATACCGGTAGTTGCCGGGTACGCTCAGGTCCAGGGTGATGTCGTACCGGCCGTCAACCGGAACGGGGATGTCCTCGCCGCCGTACGCCAGAAAGCCGTTCGGCGTCTTGAGGTCACCCATGTTGATGTCCCATTTATCATTGGCCCGGAACTTCATTTTGCCTGTTGACTTCAGATCCAGCGTGATTTTCCACGTGCCGGTGGCCGCGTCGTAAGTGAGGTCAGTGTCGTTGGTCCAGCCGGCGGGCGTAGCGTCGCCGATCACGCCCCAGGAGGTTTTTTCCACGCTCCACGTGAGGGCATTCAGGTCCGCTTTGACCAGGTAATACCCCGGCCCCGTTACCTTGATGTTTTCCCCGTTGGCCTTGAGCGTTTTGGAGGTACCGGTGGTGGCATCCCCGAAATTTTCGTTCCAGTTGGGGGCCGTCGTGAACTTGAACTCCGTGGTCGCATCGGGGAAGTTGACGTAGCCTTCGTACATCTTGTTGTCGCTCACCGACGAAATCCGGGGCGCCTTGTCGGGTGACCAGGCCTGGTAGCTGCCGGGAACGTAAATGGAGGGGTAGTCTACCAGGTCGGCGTAGGGCGTGGCGGCGATGGTCACCACGTTGGAGTACACCGGCGCAACGGAGGGAGCCACCTGGGACTTCACGCGGGCTTCCACCTCCGACATACTGGCGGCCGGCAGTTCCAGCCGGTTCAGGATGCCGTTCAGCTCACCGACGGAAAACTTCTTCTCGCGGGTGTTGCCCAGCGCCACCGTCACGGAGTCGCTGAAGTTGTTGCCCTTTTTGGCCAGTTCCAGCGTGTAGGTAACGGCCGCGTTGAAGCCGTAGTTGGAAGGCGTGGCCGAAAAGGTAAGCGCATCAGCCCCGGCATTGGACCGGTCGAGCACCAGCGTAGCAGTGGAGGCAGTAAGCGCGGGGGGAGTTCCCTGCTGCATCACTACCCGGTCTTCGTCCTTCTCGCAGGCAAAGAAGGCCAGCGCAAACAGGGAGAGGACAACCAGTCTGTTCAATGATATGTTCATAAATGTTCGAATAGGCTTTGGGGAGAAGAAAGCGGAGGGCAAAGGTGCAGGGCAATTCACGCCTTGCCCTTCGCCCCCTGCATCAGTTAATATTTATCGTTTTGTTTCAGATTCGGATTGGCGGTAATGTCCGTAGCCGGGATCGGGTACAGCGTGCGGTGCTCCTCAACGGCCCGTCCTTGCTTTACGCCCCCTTTCCAGGGCCACAGGTACTCAGGTCCCGTAAAGCGGTTGAAGCGGATCAGGTCGGTGCGGCGGTGCATTTCCCACTTGAGTTCGCGGGCTCTTTCGTCAATGATGAAGTTGAGCGTCAACTGGGCCGGCGTAATGTTGCCGGAAGCATTGTTGTAAGCCCGCTCCCGGAGCTGGTTGATGTATTGCACGGCTTGCCCCGTGGTTCCGCCCGTACCCCCGCGCAGCACGGCTTCGGCGTACATCAGGTACACGTCCGCCAGGCGGAACATCGGGAAATCGGTGTCCGGGAAGTCGCCGATGGGGTCGCTCCCTTTCTGGCCCGTGGAACTCACGTTCCGGAACTTGATGACCGGGTACCCTTCGGTGAACGTAAAAATATCATTGATCTCCACGCTCTGCCCGTTGGTGTGGAACCGGCCCCGCTCGTCGGCATTGCCGTTCGGGTCGGGGAACAGGTTGACAACCGCACTGGTGGTGCGCAAACCACCCCAGGCGCCGCGTACGCCGAAGTCTTCCGGCTTCATGTTGCCCCCGATTGCCGCGTTGACCAGGTAAGTCATGCCCCCGTAGGACCGCGTATTGACGCCATCAAACGCGATGGGGAAGATGATTTCCCTGGACGTGTTGTTGTCGGTCAGAAACAGCTTGTTGTAATCGGGCTCCAGCGCGTACCCCGCCGCGATCACTTTGTTGGCGTAGGTTACGGCGTCCGTGTAACGCTCCTGGCCCGTGTACACCCGGGCATTGAGGTAGAGTTTGGTGAGCAGCGTCCAGGCGGCAGCCTGGTCGGCGCGGCCGTATTCATTCAGCCGGGGAGCGACCAGTTCCGTTTCAATCGCACGCAGTTCGGATTCCACGTAGGCGAACAGTTCGGCCCGCGGGATTTGCTTGGGAAAAAACGATCCGCCTACCTGGTCTCTTTCGGTTACGAAGGGCACGTTCCCGAACATATCCAGCGCGTGCCAGTAGCTCAAAGCCCTCAGGAAGCGCGCTTCGGCCCGGTACAACCTTACGTTTTCCAGGTTGGCTCCGGAAAGATTGCGGCCGCCCAGCTTTTCGTCCGTCGTCTCCCGGATGAACTCATTGGTCAGGGCAATCTGGTAGTAGATCCGGTTGTACATGGCCGTAATGAATTCATTGCTGGACGTCCAGTCCATGTCGTGAATGTCAGGCAGGTTGCCATCGTTCCAGGCGATTACGGCTTCGTCCGTCGGCAGTTCCTGTAACTTGAAGTACAGGCGGAGGTAGTTGGAAAAGCCTTCGTCCAGCCCGCGGATGTCGGGTTTGCCGGCGGGGCCCTGCTGGCCGCTTACGGCGTACCCGGCGTACACCTTGGCCAGTACGCTTTTATAGTTGTTCGGATCATTGTACACGTTCGCGGACGTAGCGTCGTAGAACGGCTCCCGGTTGAGATCGTCGGTGCAGGAGGCCGCCGCCAGCAGCATTCCGCCCGACAGTACGATGTGCTTTATAAATTTGGTTGACATAAATGCTTTAGTTAGAATTAGAAGCCAAGATTTAATCCGAACGAGAAGACCCGGGCCCTCGGGTAGAGGTTGTTGTCAATGCCGGTCGTTACATCATTGCCGGTACCCGTGGTCTGGGTTTCGGGGTCAATGCCCGTATACTTGGTGATCACGAAGGCGTTCTGGACGTTGGCCGTCAGCCGCAGGTCGGCCTTGTCATTGAAGATCCGGCCGAAATTGTACCCCAGGTTGATGTTGTCCATGCGCAGGAAAGATGCGTTCTCCACGTAGTAATCAGAAAACAACTCTCTCCGGTTGAAGTTCGTCTCGGTCACGCTCCGGTTCACGTTGTTGAGGAAACCACCCAGCGCCGTGATGTTGTTGTACACGCCACCCTCGGCGCTTACGTTGTTGTACACGTAATTGCCTATGTTTCCGCGCATTACAAAACCCAGGCTCCACTTGTCGTACGTGAGTTGGGAATTGAAGCCCAGCGTTACCCGCGGGTCAGGATTCTTGTAGCGGTACTTGTCACGGTTGTCCACCGCGCCGTCGCCGTTCAGGTCCACGTACAAGCCTTCCACCGGGCTGCCGTTTTCGTTGTACACCTGCTTGTACACGTAGAAGGAATACGGCTGGTAATCTACCGAGTGAATCTGGATCAGGTTGCCAACGCCACCAATGCCGCCGATCAGGATGCCTTCGGAGGTATTATCGGGTACTTTGCTCAGGTTGGTGATTTCGCGCTGGTTGTAGGTGGCGTTGAAGCCGACGTCCAACCGCACTTTTTCGGTGTTCAGCGCGGCGAAATTGAGGGCCGCTTCGAAACCTCTCGTGTCCATGTTGCCCACGTTGGTCAGCAGCCGGTTGGTCAGGTTAGACCCGGCCGGTACGTCAATGAGCGACAACAGGTCTTTGGTTTTCTTGAAGTAGTAATCCAGGCTGCCGGTGATTCTGCCGTCCATGAAACCGAAGTCAAGGCCGGCATTGTACGACGACGTTTCTTCCCATTTGATGTCGGCGTCGTAACCTTCGGGGCGCAGCGTGGTAAAGAACCCATTGCCGAACTGGTAACGCGTGGCTTCGTCACTCAGGGTATAGCGGGCCAGGTACGGGTAATCGCCCAGGTTGATTTCCTGCTGCCCGGTTACGCCGTAGCCAACCCGCAGCTTCAACTCCGACAAAAAGCGGACGTTCTTCAGGAATGCCTCTTCGTTGATTTTCCAGGCAAAGGCCAGGGAAGGAAATACGCCCCACTTGTTGGCCTCGCCAAACCGGGAAGAGCCGTCGCGGCGAATGTTGGCCGTTACCAGGTAACGGTCCATGAGGCTGTAGTTCACCCGGCCAAAGAAGCCGATCAGCGTGTTTTGCGTTTTGAAGGGGGGCAGGGCTTCCGTAATTACGTTTCCTTCTGCGTTCAGCGTGGGGAACGACGGCTCATCGCGGATGAAGTCCTGGTAAGAATAACCGGCCGTAGCGTCAATCCGGCTCTTGATGCCCGGGATTTCCTTTACGTAGTTCAGGTAGAAGTCGAGCAGCTTGTTGGTCCTGGTCTGGGCCGTGCGGGTCTGGTCCCCGCCCTGGGCGACGTAAGCAGCCATGGTGGCCGGCCGGAAGTTGGAGCCTTCGCTCTCCGAAAGGTCATACCCCAGGTTCAGGTTTGCCCGCAGGTCCGGCAGGAAGTGGAATTTATAATCCAGTTGCAGGTTGCCGATGCTCCTTTTCACGTTGCCCACGTCGCGGCGCTGTTCGAGCAGGCTGAGCGGGTTGCGGGTGGCGTTGATGTTGGGACTGCCGTTGGGGAGGGTCCATTCGTAATAACCGCCGAAGTTGGTATTATCCGCGTACACCGGCTGGGTGGGATCAAACGCAATGGCGGCTCCAACGGCGCCCTGGTCAGCGAACCGGTTGTTGGTGAGGGAGCCCTTCAGGTTCAGGTTTACCTTCAGGTGATCTTTGAGAAAGGTGGGATTCAGGCTGATCGTACCGGACGCCCGGTTGAAATTGGAGGTTTTCAACACCCCGTCCTGGTCCAGGTACCCGAAGGAGACGCGGTAGGGCAGGGCTTTGTAGGAACCACTCAGACTCACGTTGTTGTCGTGGCTGTAGGCAGTCTGGAATATGATGTCCTGCCAGTCGGTGCTGGTGTTGCCCAGCAGGGCTCTTTGCGTTTCGTTGCCGCGCTGGTTCACCACGTCGCGGAACTCATTGCCGGAGAGTACGTCTATTTTCTTCGGCAACGTGTACATGGACACCAGGGAGCTGAAGGCCACCCTCAGTTTATCGCCCTGCTTGCCCTTTTTGGTGGTAATGATGATTACGCCGTTGGCCGCACGGGCTCCGTAGATCGCCGCCGCCGAAGCGTCTTTCAGGATGTTGAAGGACTCAATGTCATTGGGGTTGATCAGACTGAGCGCATTGGCAGAACCCTTGAGTTCCGAATTATCCACGGGCACCCCGTCAATGACCACGAGCGGGTCGTTGCTGGCGTTGAGCGAGGAGCCGCCCCGGATGCGGATGCGGCTGCCCGAACCGGGGGCGCCGCTGGGGGTGATTTGCACGCCGGCTACTTTGCCCGTAATGAGTTGCTCGGGCGTGGTGATCTGGCCGGGGTTGAAGTCTTTGGCGGAGATGGCCGTCACGGCGCCGGTCAGGTCTTCTTTCTTCTGGGTGCCGTAGCCCACCACCACCACTTCGGAGAGGGCCGTTACGTCGGGCGCCAGCGTCACGTTCACGGCCGACTGGGCGCCTACCGGCACTTCCTGCGACACGTAGCCGATGAAGCTGAATACCAGCACGGTTTCATTGCCCGGCACCGACAGCGAGTAGTTGCCCGAGCCGTCGGTGGCCGTGCCGCTGGTGGTGCCTTTCACGACCACGCTTACGCCGGGCAGGCCCGAACCGTCTTCCTGGGCCAATACCCGGCCGGTGACCACGCGGCCCTGGGCCCAGCCGGCCTGGCCCGTAAACAAGCTGAGGAGCGCAATCAGGGCCAGGTACACCCCGGGGCGGCGCAGCATTCGCCCGGCCGGCGCCGGCATTACATCATCATAATTATTGTTCATATAAGATAGGGTAAGCATTTTCATATTCGCATCCTGGGGTTGGATCAGACGGGGAACCGGCACAGCGTAACCACCGGGGTCCGGACCGGTAACACTGGGGTAATTGCTCGTTAACAAGGCTGGTGAAACGGGAGTATTTTTACTGCGGGACCTTACATCACAACTGGTAAGCAAAAATAGAAATATTTATATGATTTTAATAGATATCTCCAAAATTTAAGTGAGGCCCAGCGGCATAGCGCCGGGACCAGCCCCCCAAAATGCGTGACAAATGGCGCCTGTGACCGCACAGCCCGCGCCAGCCGGCATGCGTTTCCGGCCGCCGCCCCGGCACTTGGCGGCGCGACGACTTGTTGGGAATCTATAGCAATTGGGGCAAAAAAATTGCCCGGCTTGCGGGCCGGGCAATCTGGGGAGGACGGGTGCCCCCTCCGAACGCGTTCACAATTCCTTCATCTTCCGGTTACTTCACCACCACGAAGCGGGTCGTGAGGATTTTGCCCTCCGTCACGGCGACGAGTTGGCAGGTGCCGTTGGGCAGGTTCAGCCGCAACTCCCGGCTATACCCGTTGTCGAGCGGCAGGTTGCCTTGCTCCTGGCTGTACAGCGTCCGGCCGGTCACGTCCACGATCGTGAGGAGCGACAAGGCAGCGGCGGAACTGGCGATCCTGAGCGTAAACTGCCCGTTGTTGGTGTTGGGGTACACGGTCATGCCGCCCCGCCCGGTATTGCCGGTTGTTTCGGGCGTCTCATTTGCCTTCCGGCCGGCGTTGAACCGGGTGCTCGTGTAGGCCGTGCTGCCGCAGAAGTTGTTTACCACCGTCGGCGAGGCAGGAGACATCGGCCCGCCCGAGCATGAGCTATTGTTTTGCCAGTACTTCATCATCCCGCTGGCTCTGATGATCATCGGGTAAGTCAATACGTATAAAATGTTCTGCGTAGTGCCCGTTGCGTTCTTTCGCTTCAGGTTCAACATGATTTTCAGGTAAGCAGTGGTATCGCCCGGGTAAGCGGTGCCTTTAGGCCGCCATCTATTCCAAAGGCCATAATACGTGTTCGGTTCGTACGCGTCGTAAGCAGAAAGGGTCGTAAAAACGGTAGTGGGAAGGCAAGTAGCGTCAACGTACTTAGACCTGAACTTAAACTGGTTGTCTTTGCCTTCAAAAGGGAATTCAGCCATTCTGGGCCCCGAATAGGTGATGTAGTAGTTGGGAACCCCTGGTTCGCCTTCCGTCACCACCGCTATCTTCATTTCCTGAATGGTAAGCCCGGCGGCGGGGTTCAGTACGTACTTGATCGTGGTCGTATCCACGGCGAAACGGTCAACCGTAACCCGTTGGGAACTACCTGCCCACGTATAAATCTCATTCAACCCCTGGACCGTCCGTTCGTGCCAGCCTTCGGGCGTTTGCAGCAGGTTGAAAATGCCCATTACCTCGTTGTAGTACGGGTAGATGTCGGGCGAAAGGGCGGCGTCTTTGCTGCCCGGGTTGGTGAAGATGATGTTGTGGTAGGGCGACGTCGTGGTGATGGCGCCCCGCAGGTTGGCCGTCAGGTTCACCGACAACGGCAGCAGTTTGACTTCAGTGGTGCTGGTGGCAACCTGCTTGCCCCCGCCGATGAACACGTCCAGCAAACTCACGGCCGCCGATAGGGCGCCTATTGACGACACCCCGGCCTTGAGGAAGCTGCCCAGCTTCATGGCCGCGGACAGTTCGGTAAACGAACCCGACTGCTGAATCTCGGCCTTGCCGGCCACGTCTTTGGTGTAAATGTCGCCGGCCACTGTGCCTTCCAGCCTGATGTCCGACGTGGTGATCAGGTTGGAAATGATTTGCAGCTTGGACCGGTACGCGCAGGTACACGGGTCGTACATCATCGGGAAGTCGGCGTGAAACCACTTGGTGTTGTCGTTCCAGTACGGCGAGCCGGCCGAATACTGCACGGGGGTAAATGCCTTGGTGAGCGGCAGTACGTTCCGGCTGAACTCCAGCAGGTCGGTTTTCATGGTGGTGGTCGCATCGAACCGGATGGAAATCTTGGCGGCGCTGTAGTCGGCCCCGCGGCAGACCCGCAGCACCACCCGCAGGATTCCCGTGTAGCGGTTGTAGAGGATCATGTACAGGTTGGGCACGGGATCGGGCGTGTTCTGGTTGAGTTCGTTGAGGCCGAAGCCCCGGCGGATCAATTCCCAGCCGTCCGTCCAGTGCATGTCTTTGCTCTCCCGCAGCGCCTCCAGGTTGTCAATCTTGACGAAGGGAGACTCAATGGCGGGGTTGCGGATGCAGTCCGTGTTGATGGGCTGGACTTTGTAAGGAGAAACCTGCCAGTTGAAAAACGTGTTCCTTTTCGAAGGAAGCTGGTTGTTGATCGGGTTGCTCGGGTTGGTGCTGATGCCATTTACGCAGGGGTACTGGGCCCGCGCCGACAATTTCAAATAAAAAAAATAAAAATTAACGGGCGGCAAACTCCTGCCGGGTTTCCGGAACCCGGCAGGAGTTTGCCGTCTTTCCCTCCCCTACCACGTACGCGTCTTCAGCAGCCGGTCCACCTCGGCGCGCGACATGCGGAGCTTGTTGGGGTTCTGGTCGAGCCACTTGGTAAAGTCGTCTTCGATCTCCTTCGTCCAGCGGGTATCAATCTGGCCGGCAGTATACTTGCCCTCCTTGAGCCGCTGGTGGCCGAAGTCGTCGCGCAGGGCCACGATCTCGGCCGTCTGCACCACCTTTTCGGCCAGGTGGGCGGGCACGAACAGCACGCCGCCCTTTTTGGCCAGCACCACGTCGCCGGGCATCACCACGGCCGGCCCGATGCGGATGGGCACGTTGATGCCCGTCACCATCATTTCCTGGATGTAGGAGGGGTGGAAGCCGCGGACGAACGCGTTGAAGCCTTCAATCTCCGAGAGCCCTTCCAGGTCGCGCACTGACCCGTCGAACACCACGCCGTTTCTGGACTTGGCGTAAATGGAGTTGCCCAGGTTGTCGCCGATGAGCGTGCCCCACTCCATCTTGCCGAAAGCGTCGGCCACGTACAGGTCGCCCGGGGTGAGCATGTCGATGGGCCAGGAGTTCATGCCGCCGATGCGGCCGTCCTTCTTGCCCTTCTCCACGATCTTGCTTTCCACGTCGGGGCGCTTGGGCATGTACTGCACGGTGAGGGCCCGGCCCACCATCACCTGGCCCGGGTGGATGATCTGCCAGTCGCCGGCAAACTGGTTGTGGTAGCCGTCCCCGCGCAGCACGCTCCAGGCTTCTTCCAGGGAGACGTTCTTCATGCGGTTGAGCAGGTCGTCGGGCACCTTGGGGCGGCCGTCGGGGAAACGTTCGCCCTTCCACTGGGCCGAAAAAGTAGTAATGTCCTCTTTCGAAAGGCTGATCGTTTGCCCGTGCACGCACAACGGCAACGACAATGCACTGCTCAACAAGAAGAGGTGAAGGGTTCTTTTCATGCGGTGGGGGATTGGGGTTTGGGTATTGAAGGATTAAGGTATTGGGGGATTAAGGTATTGGGGTATCCGGTACTGCGCGTTGTACGGGCACGCCTCCTCCGGTCTCCCGTCTCCCTTCCTCCGGTCTCCTTGCTTCCGGTTCGGTGTCGGGCGGGGGATGGTTGCCCCACCAGGTGGCCAGGGCCGAGCCCGTCACGTTCATCAGCGGGCCAAACACGGCCGGGGCCAGGCCCACGGTGGCTACTTTGCCCATTTGCAGGGCGATGGCCGACGCCAGGCCGCCGTTCTGCATCCCCACTTCCAGGGCCACCGTCCGGCACGACCGTTCGTCCATGCGCAGGAGGCGGGCCGACCAGTAACCCAGCAGGTAGCCGCCGGTGTTGTGGAGGAAGGCCGCCGCGATCAGGGCCGGCCCGATGGTGAGCAGGCTGCCCCGGCCGGCGGCGGTGATGATGGTGATGATGAAAGCAATGCCCACCATCGAAACCAGGGGCATGGCCTCGTCGAGCCACTTGGCCTTGCCGCGGGCCAGCCGGTTGAAGACCAGGCCGGCCACGATGGGGATGATCACCATTTTGATGATGTCCCACATCATCGTCCACACGTCCACCTGCACGTACTGCCCGCCCAGCAGTTGCATGAGCACCGGCGTCACGAACGGCGACATGAGGGTAGCCAGGGCCGTGATGGTGATGGACAGCGCCAGGTTGGCTTTCGCCAGGTACGACATTACGTTGGACGCCAGCCCGCTGGGGGCGCACCCGATGAGCACCACCCCGGCGGCAATCTCGGGCGGAAAGGCAAAGGCATTGGCCAGCGCGAAGCCCAGCGTGGGCATGATGGTGAACTGGCACAGTACGCCGATGATGACGTACCGCGGCGTTTTGATGACGGCGGCAAAGTCGCCCAGGCTCATGGCCGTGCCCATGCCGAACATGATGAGTTGCAGCAGCGGCACGATCAGCTTTTTGAGTTGAAAATCGCCCACCTGGATGAAGTACTGCGGGTAGAACATGGAGATGGTGACGGCCGCGAAAATCCAGAGGGTGTACGCAAACCCCCGGAAGGCCGCAAATCCCCGCACGGCCAGGGCCAGCAGGGCAAAAAACAGGAACAGTGCGGGGCCGGCCGCCGGGCCGTTGCCCATCGCCAGCAGTACGCCGGCAATCACTGCGCACGAGAGGGATGCCGCCAGCAACAGTTTATACATCGGGGAAGATTTTGGCATGGGTACAGGGATAAGAAGCTACACAAAAAACGGCATGTCCTTGGTGGCGTACTTGCGCATGCCCTCCTCATTGATCTCCACGCCGATGCCGGGCTTTTCGGAGAGCGGAATGAAGCCATCCTTCACCATCGGCCCCTCGAAGGAGACGATCTCCTTGAACATGGGATCGGTGTGGAAATAGATCTGCCACTCGAGGATCATGAAGTTGGGCACCGAGGCGCACACGTGGCTGGCGGCCATGGCCCCCAGGTACGAGGCCACCATGTGCGGGGCAAAGGGCACGTAGTAGAGGTTGGCCAGGTTGGCAATGCGTTGCCCCTCCCCCAGCCCGCCGGCCTTTTGCAGGTCGGGCATGATGATGTCCACGGCACCGATTTCCAGCATCCGGCGGAAGCCGTGCGCCAGGTAGTGGTTTTCGCCCGCGCAAATCGGGGTACTGGTTGATTCGGAAATCAGCTTGTAGGCTTCCACGTTTTCGGCCGGAATGGGTTCTTCGAGGAACATCAGGTTGAGCGGCTCCATCATTTTGGCGACGCGTTGCCCGGTGGTCATGTCGTAACGGCCGTGCATGTCCACGCAGATGTCCACTTTGGGCCCAACGGCTTCGCGCACCGCCGCAATCTGGTTGTACATCCGCTCCAGTTCGCCGGGGCTGGCCGTCCAGTTGTAGGAGTCGTACTTAGCCGGGTCGTTGCGTTCGTCAATGTCGTATTTCACGGCGTTGAAGCCCCGCTTCACGGCGTCCCTGGCGCTGTCGGCAAAGTGCTTGGGCGATTTATCATCATCGCGGTAGGTGCCCGTGTCGCAGTACACCCGCACGCGGTCGCGGAATTTGCCCCCCAGCAGTTGGTATACCGGCAGGTTGAGGGCTTTGCCGGCCAGGTCCCACAGCGCCGTTTCCACGGCCGTAAGTACGGCAATGAACATGCCCGACTGGGCTCCCTCGAAGAAGCCCGACCGGCGGACGTCCTCGAACAGGCGGTGGACGTTGAGCGGACTCTTGCCCCTGATGCGTTCGCCCATCATTTTCACCAGGTGGTACGTGCCGGGCGTGGCATCTACGCCTTCCCCGCAGCCCCAGATGCCCTGGTTGGTGTGCACCTTCACAAACAGGCCGTGCCCGTTGCGAATATAGCCGCATTTGACGTCGGTAATTCTCAGGTCGGAAGGTGCCGACCGTTGCGGCGTCCGCACCAGGGCCTGTTCCAGGCCCTGCCCGTAGCTTGCCCCCGAAGCGGCCGCCATTGCGGCCGCCACGGCACTTTTCGTCAAAAAAGATCGTCGGTTGTAGGTCATGTAGTTGTTCGATGCTCGATGTATGATGCCCGGTACCCTATACTCAATACCCAATACCCAATACCTAATACTTCCTCACCACGTCCGGGTCTTCAGGTACTCCTGGATCTGCGCTTTGGGCACGGGCAGTTTGTCGCTGTAGGCGTTGAGCCACCCGGAAAAGTCGCGTTCAATCTCGTCAGACCAGCGGTTGTCGATCTGGCCGGGCGTGTACTTCTGTTCGCGCAGCCGCTGGTGGCCGAACATGTCGCGCAGGCGCACGATTTCGGAGGTTTTCACCACCTTTTCGGCCAGTTGCGGCGGAATGAACATCACCGCCCCGTCGCGGCCCAGCACCACGTCGCCGGGCATTACGAAGGCCTTGCCGATGCGGGTGGGCCGGTTGATGCCCACCAGCGTGGTATTGAGGTCGCCGTCGGGGTTGTTGAGGTGGTGCGAGGGATGGTAGCTGCGCACGAAGGAGGTGAACGATCCGATCTCCTTGAGGCCGTTGATGTCGCGGACGGCCCCGTCGTACACAATGCCGTTGCCCGTTTTGGCAAAGATTGAATTGCCCAGGTTGTCGCCGATGGTGGGGCCGTCTTCGTGGGCCCCGAACTGGTCAACCACGTACACGTCGCCGCGGGTGAGCATGTCGATGGGCCACGAATTCTGCGACTTGATGCGGCCGTCCTTCCGGTGGCCTTTCTCGTCGATGACCCGGTGCACGTCGGGGCGGCCGGGCAGGAACTGGGCCGTTACGGCGCGGCCCACGAGTACGCTGTCGGGATTGATGCACAGCCAGCCGTCTTCGTACTGGTGGCGGAAGTTGCTCCCTTTGAGCACGGCCCAAGCCTCCTCGTGGGTCACCAGGCGCATGCGCTTAAGCAGGTCGTCGGGCACCTTGGGGCGGCCGTCGGGGAACCGTTCGCCCTTCCACTCGGGCGTCAGGAAGAGCATTTCTTCTTTGGAGAGCTGTTGGGCAAACGCGGGCCGGGGCAAATGGAACACCAGCACCGCCATGCATAAGAAAAAGTGTCGCATTCGTTTGTAAGGCTATTGCTCCGAATGGGGAAAGGCTGCATAGGCAGAAAGGGGGCCCGGGCAAAATTCTACTGGGGGGACGAAGAACCAAATAAAGCCACTCGTGCAAAGCCGGGGGCCCGCACGAGTGGCAACGCACGGTCCGCTACCTGTCCCACCACACGCGGGTATCGAGGTTGTCGGGCCCCTGCCGGGTGATGGCTTCCTGGACGTTGGCGTTGTTCACCGAAAGCTCGGAATCCGGGTAGAGCAGCCGCCGGATGAACTGGCCCGATATTTCCTTGCCGGGGTACGGGTTGGGCGCCAGGGCCGGGTAGCCGCTGCGCCGGAAGTTGGCGAACGCCTCCGGGGCGTTGAGGAAAGAAGCCACCCAGTACTGCGTATTGATCTGCTCCAGGGCCCGGGCCGGGTCCAGCGGGTTGGCCGCCGTGTAGGCGTCAATGTCGGCCTGGATGATAACCGTGGACGGCCCGTAGGCGGTCAGTTCCTTCATGTGGTCCTCGATGGCAGCCTTGTAGAGAGCGGCGGCGTCGCCGGTGGTCCAGCCGCGCACCACGGCCTCGGCCAGCAGCAGCTTGGTCTGGGCGGAGGTCACCAGGAACACCGGGACGAAACGGCCGCCCATGCGGGTGCGGTCAATCTGCGAATAGGCGTAGAAGCTGGGCAGGCCCGCCGTCTTGGCTACGGCCACGATGGAACCGTTGTCGTACCCCATCGGCATGCCGACCTGGTTGGCCGGCGTGCGGTCCACGGTGAGTTTGGTCCCCCCGTAGGCGTCGTTCTGGTCCGAGCCGCTGGTGGCGCCGGGCACCCGGGCGGCAATGGCGGCCAGGCGGGGGTCGTTGCTGGCCTTCAGGTAGTCCACGAAAGGCGCCGCCAGGAAGATGTTGGACCGTTCGGAGCCGTTGAGGGTATTGCCCGTTTCGTTGGTGTAATCGTTGTTGTGGCGGATCACGGCGTTGTCGGCGTTGGATTGCATCACGCCCCCGGCCACGGCTCTGGCCACGTAAGCCTGGGCCTTGGCCGGGTCCACCTTCGTGAGCCGCATGGCGGCCCGCAGCATCAGCGAGTAGGCCAGGCGCTTCCACCTGGCCACGTCGCCGCTGTAGAGCACATCCCCGGTTTCGACCGGCGTGAGGCCCGGGGTGAGGGCCGTCGCGGCCTCGTCGAGTTCGGTCAGAATGCTGTTGTAGATGGACTCCTGGCTGTCGAACGCGGGGGCCTGGTTGAACTCCAGGTAGCCCAGCCCCGCCTGCGAGTAGGGCACGTCGCCGTAGGTGTCGGTCAGGATCATGCCGGTGTAGCACCGCCAGATGCGGGCCATCTGGTAGAGGTTGGCCCGGGCCGGATCATCGCGGGTTTTGTCGAGGGCATCCACCACGTGCCGCATGACGTCGCGGTAATACCGTTGCCACATGCCGCGGGTCACGTCGCGGTTGGATTGGTTGAAGTTGCCGCCGGCCAGCACCCCCGAGTTGGGCGTCACGGTGTGCTGCACGATGGACGACTCGTACACCAGCACGTTGAAGCCGGGGAACGACGTGGAAATGATGGCCCGGTTGAGCAGGTGGACCGGGTTGAGGGCCGTCGGGGCGGTCTTGTTCACGTTCAGCTCGTCGAAGCCGCGGTCGCAACTGCTCAGCAGCGCCGCCACGGCCAGCGAACCGGTGAGGATATATCGGAAGATTGATTTTTTCATGGCGTGGGGATTTTATGGGTCAGTGCGCGGGGCCGGGTAGATGACCGGCTTGCCGTACTAGAAACGGACGTTCAGGTTAAACCCGACGCTGCGGGTGGTGGGCAGGCCGGTGGATTCGAGGCCCGACAGGTTGTCGGAAGAGAAGCCGAACGACTCGGGGTCAATGTTGTCCACCCACTTCTTGAGAATGAGCACGTTGTTGGCAATGGCGTTCACCCGCAGCCCCTTCACGAACAGCTTGTCCGGCAGGAAGCGGGTAAAATCGTATCCCAGCGTGACCTGGCGCAGCTTCCAGAACCCGGCGTTGTACACGAATCCCTCGGCAATCCGCAGGCCCCGCACGGTTTCGTAGTAGGCCTGCGCCGACGTGGACGGCGTGGTGTTCACTTCGCCCTGCTGGTTCACCCCTTCGCCCACCACGGCGTTTTCGGCCCGCCCGGGCAGCGTACCCTTGTGCAGGCCGTGCCGCCAGGCGTTGTGGTTGGTGCCCGAAATCAGCTTGTGGCCCAGTTTGAAGTCAATGAGGAACGACAGGTTGATGCCGCGGTAGTTGAACGTGTTGGTGAAGCCGCCCACCCACACGGGTACGGCCGAGCCGAAGTTAAGCTGCGCGTCCGAACGCTGGGGGCGGCCCGAATTGTCGTGCACGATGCGGCCCTGCTCGTCGCGCTTGTATCCCCAGCCGTACAACTGGCCCAGCGGCCGGCCCACCACCTGGCGGAGTTCGCCGATAAAGAGCCCTTCGCCCACCGTGATCAGGCTGCCGGGGGTGTCGGTGAGCAGTTTGAGCACTTCCGACTCGTTGTAGGAACCGTTGAAGCTGGCGTTCCATTCAAAGGTGCCCGTGCGCACGGGCGTCACGCCGACGAGCATTTCCACGCCCGTGTTGCGGCTTTCCCCCACGTTGATCCGGCGGTTGACGAAACCGGCGGCATCCGAAATCTGGGCCAGCAGGATCTGGTCGCTGGTAAGCTTGTTGTAATAGGCCAGGTCGAGGTTGATGCGGTTGTCGAAAAACTTGAGTTCGAGGCCAAACTCCAGTTCCGATACCCGCATGGGACGCAGATCGGGGTTGGGCACGGTCAGCGTGTTGATGAGCCCTACCGGCTGGGGCTGGTTGCCGGAGTTGGGGAACAGGTTGTTTTCCGTGCGGTAGTACAGCAGGTTGGCGTACGGGCCCACGTCCGTATCACTGCCCACGCCGGCGTAGGCCGCCCGCACTTTGCCGAACGTGAACCAGTTGGGCAGCGTGGGAATGACCTGGGTAAACACGAAGCTGCCCGTCACCGACGGGTAGAGGATGCTCCGGTTGGCCGGCGACAGCGTGGAGAACCAGTCGTTGCGGGCCGTCACGTTCACGAACAGGAAGTCGTTGTACGAAAATTCGGCCGCTCCGTACAACGAATTCACTTTCTGCTCGGACAGGGTGTAGAGGGGGTCTTTCAACCGGCTGTTCATCACCGTGTAGAGATTACGCACCACGAAGTCGGTCACTTCCACGCTGTTGAGGTCGAAGCGGCGGTACATCTGGTTGCCGCCCAGCGTCAGGTCAATGCCGAACCGGCCGAAGGTACGGTTGGCCCCCAGCAGGAAGTCGGCGTTGATTTCCCGGAACCGGCGGGCCTCCTGTATGTACCGGCCGTTGACGAAGCCCGAAGGCGCCGCCGGCAGGGAAGCCAGCCCGGTGGGAAAGTTAAACTCCTGGTCGCGGGCGTAGAAGTCCTGCCCGACCCGTACCTGCGCGTACAGCCAGTCGGTGAAGTTGTAGCGGGCCGTCAGGTTGCCGAAGATGCGGTCCCGCTGGATGTTGTTGAACCGGTTGTAGACGGCAAAATAGGGGTTGGTGCGGTTGGTGAAACGGGACCACACGAACTCGTCGCCGTTGGCGTTGAGGCGCTTTTCTTCCAGCAGGCTGAGGGGCATGGAGTTGGCCATGGTGTACAGCGTGGTGGGCGTGCTCAGGTCCTGGTCGGCGATCTGGGGCGGGTTTTTGTTGTCCTCCCGCGAGTAGTTGACGCTGCCCGACACGACGAGCTTCTTGGACAGGTTCTGGGTAAAGCCGAGGTTGATCGTTTTGCGGTTGTAGTTGGAGTTGGGCACAATGCTGGTATTGTCCATGTTGGCCAGCGACAGGCTGAAGCCGCCCCGGTCGCCGCCCGACGAGAGGGTCACCGTGTTGGTCCAGGTGCTGCCGTTGCGGTAGAACTGGCGCACGTGGTTGCGCTGGGGTTCGTAGGGCACTTCTACCCCGTCGAAGAGGACCTGGGTCATGCCGGGCTGGAACCGTTCGCCGAAGCTCCACACGCCGGAGGTGGGGTTGGCGGCCGTCGGACGCACGTTGAATTCGCCCTGGCCGTATTCGTACTGCCAGTCGGTCAGGTCCAGCGGCTGGTCGGAGGTAAAGTTGGTGTTGTACTCCACGCCGATGCCTTTGCCGGTGCCCTTGGTGCGGGTGGTGATCATGATCACGCCGTCTTTGGCCCGGGAGCCGTACAGGGCGGCGGCCGTGGCGCCTTTGAGCACGGTCATGGATTCGATGTCGTCGGGGTTGATGCTGCCCAGGCCGTCGCCGCCGTCCGACACGCCGGCGCTGTTATTGCCCCGGTTGCCGATGGAACCGTCGGGGGTGGGCAGGCCGGGGTTGGCGCCGTAGTTGGTGTTGTCCACGGGCACCCCGTTGATGACGATGAGCGGGTTGTTCTGCCCGCCGAACGACGACTGCCCCCGGATGCGGACTTTGCTCGTACCGGCCGGGCCCGAGCCCAGCGAAGTAATGTTCACCCCGGCCATCTTGCCTTGCAGGGCGTTCATGAAGTTGGGGGTACGGTTGACGGTGATCTGTTCGGGGGCCACGGTGGCGGTGGCGTAGCCCAGCTTTTTGGCTTCTTTCTTGATGCCCAGGGCCGTCACCACCACTTCGCCCAGTTGCTTCACGTCGGCCTTCAGCGTCACGTTGATGGTCGAACGGTTGCCCACGGGTATTTCCTGCGACACGAAGCCGATGAACGAAAAGAGCAGCGTGGCGCCCGGGTCGGCGTTGATGGAGTAGTTGCCCTCGGCGTCGGTGATGGTGCCGGTGGAGGTGCCCTTCACCAGGATGTTGACGCCGGGCATTCCCTGCCCTTCGTCGGAAGTGACTTTGCCGCTCACTTGCAGGAAGGGGGCGTCTGCTTCGCGGGGCAACGGCGTGCCCGGCCCGGCGTGGGCGGACAGG
>CADCTQ010000504.1 GCA_902805615.1 uncultured Cytophagales bacterium | reverse complement strand
GTTCGGTGGACGGCATGGTGGAGGCGCACAAAAAGTACGGTTCCCTGCCCTGGGCGGCCCTCGTGCAGCCCGCCGTGGACCTGGCCCGCAACGGCGTGGTGCTCACCGAAAAGGAAGCCAACGGCCTCAACCACGCCAAAGAGAACTTCGTCAAATACAACACCCACCTCCCCTACCTGGTGCGGGAGCAGCCCTGGCAGAGAGGCGATACGCTCAAACACCCGGCCCTGGCCGCCACCCTCGAACGCATCCGGGACCGCGGCCGGGAAGGTTTTTACGGGGGCGAAACCGCCGACATGATCGTGCGCGAAATGAAAACGGCCAACGGCATCATTACCCACGAAGACCTCAAAAACTACCATTCCGTGTGGCGCGACGCCGTGACGGGCGTCTACAGGCAGTACCGGATCATCTCCATGCCGCCCCCGTCGAGCGGCGGCGTGGCCCTGTTGCAACTGCTCCGGATCGTGGAGCCCTTCGACCTGCGCGCCGCGGGCTGGAACACCCCCCGCACGGTGCACCTGATGGCCGAGGCTGAACGGCGCGTGTACGCCGACCGGGCGGCCCACCTGGGCGACCCCGACTACTACCGCGTCCCCCTGAAAAACCTGCTGGACCCGCAGTACCTCACGCAGCGCATCCAAAGCATTGATACCGCCCGGGCCACGCCTTCGGATGCCATCAAGGCCGGCGATTTTGCCCGCGGCGAAAGCGACCAGACCACGCACTTTTCAATCGTGGACCGGCAGGGCAACGCCGTTTCCATCACGACCACGCTCAACGGCGGCTACGGCGCCAAGGTGGTGGTGCGCGAGGCGGGCTTCCTGCTCAACAACGAGATGGACGACTTCAGCGTGAAGCCGGGGGCCCCCAACATGTACGGGCTGGTGGGCGGACAGGCCAACGCCATTGCCCCCGGCAAGCGGATGCTCTCTTCCATGACGCCTTCCATCGTGGAAAAGGACGGCAAGCTCTACCTGGTGGTGGGCACGCCGGGCGGCTCCACCATCATCACGTCGGTGTTCCAGACGGTGCTCAACGTGCTCGAACACGGCATGGGGATGCAGCAGGCCGTGTCGGCCAAACGCTTCCACCACCAGTGGCTGCCCGACCAGATTACGGCCGAGGAGGGCGCCTTTGCGCCGGCCACCACGGCCGCGCTGGAAGCCAAAGGGCACAAAGTCGCCTTTATTCCCGCCATCGGCCGCGTAGACGCCATCCTCGTCCGCAAGAAACGCAGGCTCGAAGGCGGCGCCGACCCCCGCGGCGACGATACGGCGGTGGGCTATTAGTCAACAGTCGTAAGTCCAGAGTCGTAAGTCGTAAGTGGATCGGGAAGGGAGCTTTGTCAGTTGCGGCTTACGCTCGGTTTCAATCAAGGCGCTCTGGTCTCAACCAGCCGAAATCCCTCCCCGATCCACTTACGACTTATGACTCTGGACTTACGACTATTCACCGATCCCACTTACGACTTACGACTCTGGACTTACGACTAGTTACCCATGTACCTTTTTTGGGTATTAAGCAGAAATCCTTTCGGTTCCGGCCCGCCTTTTGTCAAAAAAAAGTGGAATCGGTACGACCAAGAGCCTTCTGACTTCGTTAACGGGAGTACACACGCCTTTACCGACCGGGACATGTTTAATCTTTTTCTATGAAAAAAATCGCGGTGATCTGTGCGGCAGTGGTGGGCCTGGCCGCCTGCTCGGACGTGAAAAAGTCGGAGGAGTACCAATCGTTGCTCGTGGCAAAAATGAACCTGGAGGAAGAAGCCGCCCAACGGGAACGAAGCAACCGGGAAGTGCTGCATTTCATCACCGAGATCGAGGACAACCTGGCCGCCATCCGGGAACGGGAAATGGGCATCATCAACGTCAAAAACGACCCGTCGCAGCTCCAGGAGGACCGCGTAACGCTGATCATCGCCGAGATCAACACGTACTTCGAAGAGAACCGCAACATCATTCAAAAGCTCGAAGCCCAGGTCCAGGCCCAGGGACAACGCAACGGCGAACTCGTCCGGCTGGTGGCCCTGCAAAAACAGGCCCTGGCGGCGAAAGAAATGCAGATTGACGAATTGCTCCAGCAGGTGCAGGACCTCAACGCCCAGCTCGACTACACGGTTTCGCGCTCCACCGAGGACGTGGTGGCGAAAGAAAAACAGTTGAGCCACGTCAGGCAGGTGCTCAACGAAAAAGAAAGGGCCAATGCCCGGGCTTACTACAAGTACGGCAGCCGCAAGGAACTCATCAAAAAAGGCATCATTGCCAAGGACGGCGGCGTGCTGGGCATCGGCAAAACCATGAAGGTTTCGGCCAAACTGAACCCGCAGAACTTCACCCCGCTCGACATCCGCGAAACTTCCGAAATTCCCCTCGGCGAGACCCGCCGGCAGCGCATCGTGACTACGCACCCGGGCGGCTCCTACCGGGTGGTGGAAGCAGCCAACGGCGGCACCTTCCTCAAAATCACCGACCCCGAAAAGTTCTGGAGCGTTTCCAAGTACCTGGTCGTGGTAGTGGATTGATTCAAAAGTTCACCACGGAGACCCGGAGGGCACGGAGTTACCCGGAGAAAAGGAGTAAGAAGCGAGAAGTGAGGAGTGAGAAGAACTGAACCACAGAGGGCGCAGCGAACACAGAGAAAAAAGGAGACATAAACTCAACCGCAAAGGGCGCAAAGAAGACGCAAGGACCGCAAGGGAAACGCGTTCTCCTTGCGCCCTTCGCTCCTTCTCTTTGCGATCCTTGCGGTCCTATCTTCTCACTCCTCACTCCTCGCTTCTCACTCCTTTTTCTCTGTACCCTCCGGGTCTCCGTGGTGAACCTGCAGCCCGGGTAAAAAATTGTCATTAATCTAAGATTCCTTATAATTGATGTTATCTTTGTTGCCCAACCTCAATCACTCTTTTATTTACCACATGGACCAAACTGAAGGACCGGAACCCCGTCTCCGGGTTTCCCGCATCTTGAAAAAACCACTCCTGCTGCTGGCCGCGTGCCTGCTGGCCGCCCTGCCGGTGACCAGCACCCTGGGGCAGTCGCGCGGCGGCAGCCAACTGCCCATGACCGAACTGCCCCTCAATGACTTGAGTGCCTTCCGCCCGGTAGCCGGCAACTGGAAGATCGCCGGGGATGCGACGGCCGACCTGGACAAAAAGGGCGTGCTCAACGCCGGCAAGGGCCAGGGCGTGCTGGTGAACCTGCCCGACGACAAGAACAAAGACAACCTCACCTCCACTTTCGAGCACGGCGACATGGACCTGGCACTGGACTTCCTGATGGCCACCGGCTCCAACTCGGGCATTTACCTGCAAGGCCGCTACGAAATCCAGCTCCTCGACAGTTGGGGCGTGCGCAACCCCAAGCCCGGCGACTGCGGCGGGATCTACGAACGGTGGGACGAGAGCAAACCGGAAGGCCAGAAGGGTTACCAGGGTTACCCGCCGCGCCTCAACGCCGCCAAAGCCCCCGGCCTGTGGCAAACGTTGAAAATTTCCTTCCAGGCCCCCCGCTTCGACGGGAGCGGCAAAAAGATCGCCAATGCGCGCATGGTGCGCGTGGAACTCAACGGCGTGATCATTCACGAAAACGTGGAACTGACCGGTCCCACCCGCGGCGGCAACGGCGAGGAAAAAGCCATGGGTCCTCTGTTCATCCAGGGCGACCACGGCGCGGTGGCCTTCCGCCGCATCCGGTACAAAAACTACACTTCCGCCCCGGTGGCGCTGGCCGGCATCAAGTACGGCTACTACCCGGGCAAGTTCGACAAAGTGCCCAACCTGCAATCACTGAAAGCCGAGAAGGAAGGCTCCCTGCCCGAACTCACCTGGAGCGTGGTGCCCAACCCCGAGGACCGCTTCATCGTCCGCCTCACCGGCACGATGAAAATTGTGGATGCCGGTCCGTACCTGTTTACCGCCGAGGGCGGCGGCTCAGTGAACCTGACCGTGGCCGGCAAGCCGGTGGTTGAACAGTACAGCAAGCGGGGCCCCAACGCCGGCACCGTCGAACTGGCCGCCGGCGACCAGCCCTTCGAACTCGTGTACTACAAGCCCGAGCCCTGGGTCAACCCGGCGCTGGGGCTTTACGTCGAAGGCCCCACCCTGCGGCGCCACCCGCTGCACGTGATGAGTTCGGTGCCCTCCCGCAATCCCGTAGACCCGATCCTGGCCAACGTGGCTGGCACGCCGCGCATCCTGCGGTCGTTCGTGGATTTCCGCAAAGAACCCAACGGTCCCACCAAACGCGTGACGCACGCCGCCTCGGTGGGCACGCCCGACCAGGTGAGCTACACCTTTGACCTGGGCACCGGGGCCCTGGTGTACGTGTGGAAGGGCGCCTTCCTGGATGCCACGCCCATGTGGAACAGCCGCGGCGACGGCAGTTCCCGCCCGATGGGCAGCGTGGTGGCCCTGGGTACGTCGCCGGTGCTGGCCGTGCTGGGGGATCGCAACGCCGCCTGGCCCGACACGCTGCCCGCGGGTGCCAATTTCCGTTCCCGCGGCTACGACCTCGATGACAACGGCAACCCCGTGTTCCGCTATACGATCAATGGCCTGGAGGTGGAAGACCAGCTTCGCCCGGAGGAGAACGGCAAGTACCTGACCCGCGAAATGCGCCTCAGCGGCACCACGCCGGGCAACCTCTACAGCCGCATCGCCGAAGGTCGCGACATTGCCGAAGTGGGCAAGGGCCTCTACGCCGTGGACGGCAAAGCCTACTACGTGCGCGTGGCCGCCGACGCCAAAGCCACCGTGCGCAAAACCAACGACCGCAGCGAACTGCTCCTGCCCGTGCAAGGCAACGCCCTGCGCTACTCGATCATCTGGTGAGGAGGGTAGGTACACTGATTGGTTATGATGGTTATGATCTGTTATGATTTAATGTTTATGCGTACGGACGTAAAAGCCTCCTTTTATCATAACCAATCATAACCATCATAACAGATCAGTGTACCACTCCCGTTTTCCATTGTCAATTATCCATTTCAATAAAAAAACATGTTTCTACGCAAGATAAAACTCCGCCCGGTGGCGCTGCTGCTGGCCTCCCTGCTGGGATCGGCCGGTCTTTCGGCGCAGGGCAAATACGCCGCCGAGGGTCCCCGGGAAGAAGATTACTACCAGATGGTGACCCTGCCCGTGCCCGAAGGCATCCTGCTGGAAGTGGGCGGCCTGGCCGTGATGCCCAACGGGAAGCTGGCCGTCTCGACGCGCCGCGGCGACGTGTACATCGTCGAAAACCCGTACATGACCAACGGCACGCAGCCCTACTACCGGCAGTTCGCCACCGGCCTGCACGAAATCCTGGGGCTGGCCTACAAGGACGGCGCCCTCTACATGGCCCAGCGGGGCGAACTCACCAAGCTGGTGGACCGCAACAACGACGGCAAGGCCGACCGCTACGAAACCGTGTACGCCTGGCCGCTGTCGGGCCACTACCACGAGTATTCCTTCGGCCCCAAACTGGCCCCCGACGGCTCGATGTTCGTGACGGGCAACGTGGCCTTCGGCGACATTGAGTGGTGGCGGGGCGAAAGCCGCGTGCCGTGGCGGGGCTGGACCATGCAGATCACGCCCGACGGCAAGATGCAGCCCTTCGCCACCGGGATGCGTTCCCCCTGCGGCATCGGCATGGTGGACGGCGAGGTGTTCTACGCCGACAACCAGGGCGACTGGATGGGCTCGGGCTTCGTGATGCACCTGGAAAAGGGCGACTTTGCGGGCCACCCGGCCGGTTTGCGCTGGGCCTCGCGTCCCGAATCGCCGGTAAAGCTGACCACCAACGAACTCTACGCCCGCGTGGACCCGCGCATGGCCAAGCCCGGCGAGCAGCCCATCAAGCCCGAAAACGACCCGGCCGACAAGGGCACGCCGTTCTTTGCCATTGAAAAAGAATTCCCGGCCGTCAAGACGCCGTCCGTGTGGCTCCCCCACTCCATCCTGGGCATCTCCACCTCGGAGATCGTGACCGACGAGACGGGCGGCGGGTTCGGTCCGTTTGCGGGCCAGCTGCTGGTGGGCGACCAGGGCCAGAGCAAGATCACCCGGGTGTTCCTCGAAAAAGTGAACGGCCAGTACCAGGGCGCCGCCTTCTCGTTCCGGGAGGGTTTCCAGTCGGGCGTGCTGCGCATGGCCTTCGGGCACGACGGCTCCCTGTTCGTGGGCGAAACCAACCGCGGCTGGGGTTCGGCCGGCACCAAGGACTACGGCTTGCAGCGCCTCGTGTGGACGGGCAAGATGCCCTTCGAGATGAAGGCCGTCCGCGCCATGCCCGACGGCTTCGAGATTGAATTTACGGCCCCCGTGGACAAGAAAACGGCGTCCAACCCCGGCGCCTACGAGGTGACGGGCTTTATCTACAAGTACCACCCCGTGTACGGCAGCCCCGTGGTGAACGACCAGCAGCTTTCGGTGAAGGGCGTGGTGGTGTCGGAAGACGGCATGAAGGCCCGCCTGGCGGTGGACGGCCTGCGGGAGCGGTACGTGCACGAGGTAAAGGCGTTCGGCGTGCGCAACGGCGACGGCCTGCCGCTGCTGCACAACGCGGCGTACTACACCCTCAACAACATTCCTTCGGGCGAACGGCTGGCCCTAGCGGCGACGGCCAATAGCAACGCCACCGATCATTCGGCCCACGGCGGCATGGCGATGACGGCGGGCACCGGCAAGACCCCGGCCAAAACCACGTCCGGCACGGCCAAGCCGGCGGCGGGAACGGGCAAGGCCGCGGCCACTTCCGTGAAGCGCCTCACTTCGATGCCCGCCGACTGGGGCGGCAAGGCGGACCAGACGGTGGTGATCGGCACGGAGCCGGGATTGAAGTTTGACAAGAAGGAAATCACGGTGAAGGCCGGCAGCAAGGTCAAGTGGACGTTCAACAACGACGACGACATGCCCCACAACTGCGTGATCGTGCAGCCGGGCCAGGCCGTGCCGGTGGGCGAACTGGCGATGAAGCTGGGCATCAAGGGGCAGGAGCTGAACTACATTCCGGGCACGCCCAAGGTGCTCTACCACACCAAGCTCATGCAGCCGGCCACGGCCGAAAGCATCTACTTCGTAGCACCAACGACGCCCGGGGAGTACACCTACGTGTGTACGGTGCCGGGCCACGCCTACGTGATGCAGGGCACGCTGCGGGTGACCAAGTAGGCAATAAGGTTTAAGGAAAATGCAAAAATGCCGGTGCTTGAGGGCGCCGGCATTTTTATTTTCGGAATTAAGGCCGATATTTGCAGTCCGATTCTTTGATCGGACAAGTTCGGGGTGTAGCGTAGCCCGGTCATCGCGCCTGGTTTGGGACCAGGAGGTCGCAAGTTCGAATCTTGCCACCCCGACTTATTCTCGTTTGGTCCCGTAGCTCAGTTGGATAGAGCAACTGCCTTCTAAGCAGTAGGTCTTTGGTTCGAATCCAAACGGGATCACTTGAATGGAGTTTAACACGAAAGCCGCCCATGAGGAGCGGCTTTTTTGTTTGGTATGGTTTTGAGCAGGCCTTACTTTGCCTTCAACAACTTCTTCTTGGCTTCCTCAACCATTGCTGCCATCTCATCGCCCCCCCAACTTGCTGCCCTCCTCCAAAACCATCCCGGCCATGACTTCGTGGCCCTGCTCGAACTGGTCACCTGCCACCCGCCTGACCAGTACGAGGCGTTCTTCAACCACGTGGCCGAACTCGTGTGCCGGCACCTGCACGACGGCGCATGGGACAACGGCTACCTGGTGCGCATCCTCCACGAGTTGTTCCGCTTTTGCGACGCCTTCCGGGGCATGCGATGTGGAGCCAATTGGGAATAGGCAGATTTGCACCAAAGAAAAAAGCCGCCCATAAGGAGCGGCTTTTTGTTTTATGTTGATCTTTAAGCAGCCAGCGCGAAAGGGCTTACTTGGATTTGAGCAGCTTATTTTTCACTTCTTCGATTCTTTCGGCAAGTTCCTTGTCCATCTTCTCAATGACTTCTCCCGGAAGCTTGCGGTTAGAAGGCGTATAATTTTCAATGACTTCCAATTTGAATTTGCCGTCTTTTTTTACTACCCGCCTGGGCGTTGAATTGAATGTGTTGGTACTCATGGATTAGGGGTTCTTTTATAGTAAATGTCTTTTAGCGTGAAGAAAGTTGACCATATGTAGTGCATCCGAAAATCTTCCTTTTCCGATTCGTTGAGTTGTCCTTGAGCGACGTCTACACTAAGTTGCTGGTCAGCAACAGTAAGGCATTCTTCAAAAATATTGGCCGAGGCAGCGTCGAGCACAATATCATCATTCTTCACTTGTAGGGTAAACCTCCACCCTCCCACTGGCCGCCGCACAATGTAATCGAAGGCCGGGGAACAGACAATAAATTCTTTTGCATCATTTGCTACAACCAAGGCTATATCCTCAAATGAAAACGAAGAACTGCCTACATGGTTGTGATACACGGTGGCGTCTTTCATGCGTATTACGCGCAGGTTGGTCGCTTGTTCTATTACGTGCTGGCGCACGGCATTGTTAACCAGATCACCGGGCAAATGCGAACAGTTGGTTGGTTTGTACTCCTGACCGTGCGTTCAACGAGTTTGTTGGTGGGCAGGGCATATCTAATGCCCTGCTAATCCGCCGACGTGCTGCCGGCGCCGACCGGCCGGGTCCACCTGCTGCCCCGCCTTGCTTCTCGTTCGGTTCCGCCGCCCGGCTGCATCGCGCAACTGCCCTCCAAGCAGTAGGTCGTTGGTTCGAATCCAAACGAGACTC
>CADCTQ010000503.1 GCA_902805615.1 uncultured Cytophagales bacterium | reverse complement strand
TGGGGGTCCACCAGGTGCACCATAAGGCTGCCTTCCTGGAGGCGTACGGTTTCAGGGTTGGTATAGCCGTTTATTTCCCCCGCTGCCCAGTAGTTACTGCCCAGCTGGTCTACCGATTGGATTTCGGCGGGCTTGTCGAACACGCGGAAGTTTACGATCAGATCAGGCTGGCTGGAAGTATGCGTGTAGCCGCGGGAGTCCATCTCGTGCTTCACTGCGTCCCTGATCTCCGTTTTCAAGATCAGATCATTGAGAAAGAAGAATCCCTCGTCCAGCTTGTTATCCACCTGGGAAGCAAAGCCATACGTATTGGCTTTTGCCGGAGTAACATTGGTATTTCCAACAGCATCCACCGTGTAAGCCTTTTTGGAACAAGCCGCCAAAAACAGTGCAATCAAAACAACAAACACATTCAAGTACTTCATAATCACCTCCTTTTCTAATTTAGTTGAACATAAAACAATAACGCCTTACCCGGGTAAGCACTTACCAACCGGGAAAGTGATTCGTAGTGGAGCAGGGCCGTTCCGGGTTCGGCAAACGACTCCAATCGCCTTACATCCTACCTTACGAGGTAATTCTGAAGCAATGCTGTAGTTGTGCGGCAGCAGTAATGACCTTCACTTCTGTTTATCTCGCCTGGCGGGCGTTGGCGGCAAAAGCCACGCGTACAGGGCTGCGACAAAACCAACCGCGTAACAAAAGGCGCTGGTAAGGATCAGTACCACCTGGCCCAGTTGACGGGTATGGTGGTCGAAGGAGAATCTGAGCCCCGTGAAGACCAGGGTGCTCAACAGGAGGCTAAGCCAGTACACTCCTTTTGACCGGGCGGAGGCGGGTGAAATGCCGTCCGCCGGGTGAACGGCCCTTACCGCCGCCCACCCGACAAACAAGAGGCCAGCAACGGACCCGATGCGCTCAATGAGCAGGTATACCCGCAAGCGGAAGCCGGCCACGGAGACGTACTGGCCCAAAAAGCCCGGAGCGGCATGATACATCCACCCCCGCGGGTCGCAGAAGTAATCCCAGCCGATGTGGGAAAAGGCGCCCACGAGGACGGACAGCGGGAATACGAACCCGTTCGCGCTGAGCGTATGCCCGAAGTCAAAGGCCAGGTACCCGGCGTACTTGCGGTCGAGCGGGGCCGGCAGGTGTACCAGCAACGGCTTACGAACCCACTGGTGGAAAGCAATGGCCAGCAGGTACGAAATGGGCAGGTCGAAAAGGAACACGCCGGCAAGCGTATGCCCAAAGTCCTCGCTGCCGTCCATTTTAACGAAATACAGGAGATCCGGCGCCATGCTGCCAATGGCCAGGCCCGTGGCCGAGAACCACCGGGGTTTGAAACCGGCAAGCGGCAGGACGAGGGCCGGATGTGAAAAAGTAAAAGGCATAGGACGGCTGGTACTTTGTATCCCTTCCGCTTTCTACGGGAGGGTACGATTTTTACCATTTCCCCGTCTATAGAATTCCTTCAGAATTGCTGCGTAAGGGTGGGCAAGTACAAGAAGCATTACCCAAACGATAAAAAACAACGCAAGACTATGAAAAAGACAAACAACCTCTTCAGCAGGCTGGCCGGGATCGGCTTGCTGGCTTTTATGACCCTGAGTGCGGGCCGGGTAATGGCCCAAAGCGATAATCCCGGCCCTAAGTTCGGCGTGAAGGGCGGGGTAAACCTCTCCCAACTCTACGTGGACCAGCCGAACGTGACCGGCCAGAACATGAAAGTCGGCTACCACGTGGGGCTGTTCGGCAAAATTCCCGTCACCGACTTCCTGGCCATCCAGCCCGAGGTGCTGTACTCCAATGTGGGCGCCAAAGTGACCTACGGCGGGTCCGACCTGGCGAACGTATTGGGTATTTCGGAGGGCGAGGTCCGGTTTAACCTCAACTACGTGCAGGTGCCCATTGCCCTGGTGGCCAATCTGGGACCGTTCAACGTCCACGCGGGGCCTTACGTGTCGTACCTGGTAGACGCCAACGTGAAGAACCTGAAGACCGCCGATTTGAACACCAACCAACTTGCCGACCTGAACACCGACAGCTTCAACCGGCTCGACTATGGCCTGCTGGGCGGCATCGGCGTGAACATTGATGCCATTACGGTGGGAGCCCGCTATAATTACGGCCTCCGGCCGGTGGGCAACGGCGGCCTGGCGGGCAGTTTAACGGACAATTCCAGGAACGGCGTCTTTCAACTTTACGTGGGCTTTGGACTGTAGCCACGGAGGTTCACGGAGAGAACAAACGTAACCGCAAGGGGCGCAATAGAGACGCAAAGACCGCAAGGCGAACGCGTACTTCTTTGCGCCCTTTGCGTCTTTATTGCGCCCCTTGCGGTTACGTTCCTCCTTTTTCATCTGCGCCCTCTGCGGTTCAAATCCTCCCCTCCGTGTCTCCGTGGTTCATCTTATTCCCCGCTACAACCTTCCTTGTCAGTTCACCTGCAGATCAGCCGTACTTATATGAAAACGAACCGAAAAGAAATGCCCGGCAAAACGCCGAACGTCCGCAGTGGCAGTGGACACAAACCCGCCCGGTACGCATTGCTTCTGCTCATCGCGTGCGGTGCCTACGCAACGTCAGGCACAACCGGCCCGGGTGGCCGCGTAACGACTCCCCTCTCAGCGGCGGCTCCCGCCATCAGCGACAAGGACATTACCCATGCGGTACAAACTGAATTCGGGGTAAGGCCCACTTTGTCGTCCGAATCCTTCACCATTGCTACCAATAAGGGGGTTGTGCAATTGTCGGGCACTACGGATCACATCCTGGCCCGCGACCGGGCCGAGGAAATTGCCCTGGCCGTGAAAGGCGTACGGGGCGTCGTGAACCGCATCCAGGTAAGGGCTTCCGGCCGGACCGATGCCGAAATTCAAAAAGACGTGGAAAAGGCAATCCTCACGGACCCGGCTGCGGATGCGTACGAGGTGCAGGCAAAAGTCAAAGGGGGTATAGTAAGCCTCACGGGCAAAGTAGATTCGTGGGCCGAGTCCCAGATCGCCACCAGGGTAGTCAAAAAGGTGAAAGGGGTCCGGCAGGTAGATAATCAGATCACCGTCCTGTACAAGACCGACCGGATTGACGGGGAAATTGCCAAAGACATTGCGCAGAAGCTCCGGTACGACGCCCGGGTAAACGATGGTTTGATCAAGAGCAAGGTAAAGGACGGAGCCGTAACCTTGCTGGGTACGGTCGGCAGCGCCCTCGAGAAAACCCGGGCGCACAATGATGCATGGGTAGCCGGCGTAAAGTCCGTACGCTCCGATGACCTGAAAGTAGACCCCAACGCCAACCCGAACGCCTTGCGTAAAGGCAAATTCACGCGCAAGACCGACGCCCAGGTAAAAGCGGCGGTGCAGGACGCCCTGGCGTACGACCCCCGGGTAAACGCCTTCAACATATTGGCGTCCGTCAACCGGGGCGCCGTTACCCTGACCGGCACTGTAGAGAACCTGAAAGCCTGGCGAGCGGCAGCAGAAGACGCCCAAAACGTGGCAGGGGTGCGGCGGGTCACCAACAACCTCGTGACCAGGGCCGAAAACGCGGCTTCGGCGGCATTGGAGGCCAATGTGGACTGGGCCCTGAGCGTGGACCCGGTGGTGGACCAATACCAGGTCAAAACGACCGTAACAAACGGCCTGGTTACCCTCCGGGGCACGGTGAATACCTACTACGAGAAGCTGCACGCCGGGAACGTTGTTGCCGACCTGGCGGGCGTAATGGGGGTGATCAACAACCTGAGCGTAAACGACACCCGGAGCTACCTCTTCTGGACGGACCCTGACCCGGCCGCAACGGCTGCTCTTAGGAAAAGCGACGCAACGATTAAAAAGGACATTCAGCGCCATATCTGGTGGTCGCCCTTCGTGGATCATAAAGCCGTAACCGTACAGGTCAGGAACGGCAAAGCCACCTTGAACGGTACCGTAGATTCGCCCCTTGAGGAAAATGCCGCCATCGAAAACGCCTACGAGGGCGGTGCCGTCGCCGTTGTCAGCAACCTGAAGATTGCGGGGGATCAGGAGGATTAAAGCGGCCTTGGCCTTTACCAGCCTTACCGGTACCGGGCCTGCGCCCCGGCGGTAAAAATGATTCCACATATGAGTATACTTGTCATCCACTTTTTCCTATTCTCCTTTATTTAGGTGATTCTCAATTTTTTTATTTGTAGCCCTCCACCGCTGCCTACCGGTTGTATTCCCGCACCACCGGCGCCTGGTTATAAGCATTAAAAAAGCCCTGCGACAAGGTCACAGGGCTTTTTGGCAGCATACAATTATTGAACTAGCGTGGCGTCTTATGAATTGGGCATTTGCCCGTGCATCCCTCGGAATCTTGCCGTTAGCCTTACCCTTTCCATTGTTTTTATCTACATTTTTTCGGCTTGTAATGGCGGGTACGGGGCAATTCTGGAGGAAATCTGTACTTGTGCTCCCATTTTTACCAATTGGCATTGCCTTCCCGGCCCCCTGCTCAGTAAAGGTTAACCCTGCGCCGCAAACGGACGTTAGGGAAAGGGGCATGGCTTTACCCAACATCCTGAGCAGTCTCTCAACCCTACCATACATTCCCTACCGATATCTCTATGCACAGACATCTGCAAGTGATTTTACGGAATGTGGTGACCAGCATTGCGTTCCTGCCGGCCCTCATCAGCCTGCTGTTCTTCCTGTTCTCGGTAGCGGTGATCTACCTGGAATTGTCTTTCCCGGGCAACGGCACCCCCCTGGGCGAAAACGTGCAGGTGCTTCTCGTGAAGGGCAATGACAACGCGCGGCAGGTGCTCGGTACGCTCATCGGCGGGGTGATCTCCCTCACCGTGTTCAGCTTCTCGATGGTGATGGTACTGCTCAACCAGGCCACGTCCAACTTCACGCCCCGCATCATTCCCGGCCTGCTCACCGACAAAAGGAACCAGTTCGTGCTGGGCTTCTACATCGGCACGATCATCTACTGCCTCATCATCATCCTCAACGTGAGGCCCGGGGAAGAGCACCAGGACACCCCTAAGTTCGGCGTGCTGCTGGCCATGCTGTTCGGCATTGCCTGTCTTTTCCTGTTCATCTACTTCATCCACCTGATTTCGCGCAAACTCCAGATCGACGTGATCATCGCCTCGGCGGCCCGGCACTCGGTGGCGGCGATCCGGAAGGGAAAACGGGAGCAGGGTGCGGCGGGGCGCCTGCCGGATACGACGGGGTGGTACCCGTTGTGCAGCGGGGAGGCGGGCTACCTGAGCGAGGTCAACGAAGGGCGGTTGGATAAAATCTGCCGCCGGCACCGGCTGCAGATCCAAATGCTCCACGCGCCCGGGGTCTTCCTGTCGGAAACGGACGCCGTGTGCAAGCTCAGCCACGACCCGGGCGACAACCCGCGGCTGCGGAACAAAGTGCTGTCGTGCCTGAACTTCTCGAATGAACCCTACGGGAAAGAGAGCTACCTGTACGGCATGAACCAGATCTCGGAAGTAGCGGTAAAGGCCCTCAGCCCGGGCATCAACGATCCGGGATCGGCGGGTATTGCCCTCGACTACCTGGGCCACGTTTTCGGCGTGCTGCTGCGGGAAGCCCCCGGCCGCATTACCCCGCAGGCCCCGGGGGAGCCCGCCGGGCTGATTCCTAAAAAGCATTCGCTGGCGGAACTGCTCTTTCTTTTTATCCAGCCCGTCGGCTACTACGGCCGGCAGGACGCCAAAGTACACGCCAAACTGCTGGGGTTCTACGGGCGGCTGCTGGACTGTGCACCGGCGGCGGAACGGGAACGCATCCAAAACCTGCTCGCCGAGGAAAAGGCGTGTACCAGCCGTACTGTCCAAGCCCTGGGGCGGGTGGGGTAAAGAAATGAATCTTAACCTCGGTAACTCCAGAATTGCTCCAGAATCACCCCGTAGACGTAGCTGAAGGGACTTGGGTACTCCTGCCTAAGCGGCAGGCCTCCCGGCGGCTGGCGCAACGCCGGGGCCAGTAGTGTTCATTCCAGACCGGTCGGACCAATACCAGTACTTCGGGGATAGCATTAAAAAACATAAAAGTTATGAAAGCGATCATAAAAGGGTTTCTCAACTGGACTTCCGTATTCCTGTTGCTCCTCGTGCTGGGGTGCGGACCAATAAATAAAGAAAAGTACGTCGCCGGCGATGACCCGGGCGAAGTCAACCACGCCAATCCACTCCACGGGAAAGGGGATGAAACCGGCGACGGGTTCACCCGTGAAGTCCAGGACGGTACGAGTGATGCGGAAGCAGGACCTGCTCCCGGACCGGATTCAACCAATACCGATAGTACCTCGATTAGGGTACGCCTGGGCGAATGAGCTAAACAAGGATGCGCTGCTCAAAACTGTATTCGGGTGCCCTTTCTTTTTCAACCTCTACTCCTGCTGTCTGCCATGAACAACACCCTGAATACCATGATCCGGGACCGACTCCGCTTCTTCCAGGCCGAGCTGTCCCGAAAAGGAAGTGACACCGGTTCTACCGTAAGCGAAACGTGCTTTATCTGCGAAAGAGCCGTCCTGCTGATCCAGGATTACCGCCAGCCCGGCATCGAGCCGCTCAAAGAGCAGGCACTGATCAAACTACAGGAAGCGATGGACCAGGCGGACCAGTATTTTGACTGCAAGAACCGTAAGGGGCGTCCGATGACTGTTTCTCATGCCCAGGTTGTAAAGCCGGCCCAGGAAGCCCTTACTACTTTTCTGGCAAAAGCACCATAACGTGTGCCTGATGCAGAATCTTGATTCAGCCCCGCAGCAGGTTGCCAATATGTATCAGACCCAGCTCGAATAAGCCAAACCGGGAATTGCTGCCAACGGGCCGAACCTCCGCGCAATCAATTGCAGGCTAACCAGTTGAGGCGCAAACCGTGGAGGCAGCAACGGACAGGCGAACACTCGGGCAACGGACAAGCCAACGATTGCAGGCGGTTGCAGGCCGCAAGTTCGATTGAGGAAAGAAGGTCAGGCACGATGTCCGGCTTTCTGGTTTTCAATCATCAGCACTATTGAGATTGCATCAAACAAATGAACTAAAACGGTTACTAGTCTGTCTTTTAAGTGATTAAAAGCCGGATGGTTGGTTTGGGTAACAGCTTGAAACATTTTGTTATAAAAGGTTTCAAAATGTTACGAACTGTTTGTATTACAAACGTAATACCCTTACTTTGCATGACATGACATTCCGGAGCGGTACCGAATATTCCGGAATAAGGGAAAAACCCCAAATAAGGCGGATGATCTTGGCACGTGCCTTGCAACTCATCAACCGATTGTAAAACAAAAACCGTAAAGGAGGCGTAAAATGGTATTAGAACCAATTGCCCCAGAAATGGAAAACGCACAAACCCAGAGAAAACCGGAGAACATCTTTGCCAAGATGATGACCCGGAAGAGGACTGTTCAACAGCATATCCGGGAAGGAAGGGTAAACGAACTAATAGAAAAAGGTATTAAGGTTGTCCAGCCGTTTTAATCCATACCCGGTTAGAAGGGAGCCTGACGGCAGCTACTCCTTTCGAACCGAAAACAAAATCACCTACGGGGTCGTCTTTTCTGAACAAGGCGACCTTTTTTCTACTTATACCCACCTGTCCCACCTGTTCTTCGACTTCACCATTGACGTAGTGGACTTGGGCGGGAACAAGTTCCCACCCAAAGACTTCCGCACGGGTGATACTATTGGTTGGACTGCGGGCCAGTTTCTCGCCAGTACTCCGGACGCAGCGCTGACCTACACCTGCGACGATCTGGACAAGAAAGCACACAAACGTTCCCTGCAATTCACCCGATGGTTTGACCAGTTCAACCAGGGACTCGAAAAACACGACTACATGATTCCTATTGTGGTGGAAGAGGCCGATGAGTGGGGCAATACCCACCGGGTAAATAAAGTTCAATACACCTCCCTTATGCTGTCGGTCAGCAACTCACAGCGTCAAGCGCTGCTGGACGCATTCAACGAAGGGGTGAAGGACTACCAGTCTTATAAAAGCTAGTCCAGTCCGTCAGCTTCCATGCCAACACCAATAGGCGCGGCACTTTTTAGGCACGGCGGTAAATTTGTCCACGATTCCGGACACGACAACAAAAAACCCTCCCGCAATCGCTTGATTATCAGGAGGGTTTATTTATGCGGAGTGGAACGTATAGGACTCGAACCTACGACCCCCGCCCTGTCAAGGCGATGCTCTGAACCAACTGAGCTAACGTTCCGTCCGGCAAAAATAGCTTTTTTTCGCGAATCACCTAATCATATCATACCCCCGCCGCTACGGCCCGGCGGCTGCCCAGCATGCGGGTGAGGAAGAACAGGCCGATGGCAAAAAAGGCGATCAGGGCGAAGAGGCTGTTGCGCATGCTGCCCGTCACGTCTTCCATGAAAGCGTAGGTGGCCGTGCCCAGCACGATGCCAATCTTTTCGGTGAACTCGTAGAAACTGAAGTAGGAGGCGTGGTCGGTGGTGTCGGGCAGCAGCTTGGAGTACGTGGCCCGCGACATGCTTTGCAGCCCGCCCATCACCAGGCCCACCACGACGGCCAGTGCGTAAAACTGCGTGGTGGTGGTGGTCAGGTACGCCCCCACGCAAATGAAGATGCAGAGGGCCACCGCCCCGGTGAGGGTTTTGAGGTTGCCCACCCGGCCCGCAATCCGTGTGAAAAGGTACGCCCCCAGCACGGCAATGAGCTGGATGATGAGCACCGTGCCGATGAGGCTGCCCTCGGGCAACTTGAGTTCTTCGGCCCCGAAGATGCTG
>CADCTQ010000502.1 GCA_902805615.1 uncultured Cytophagales bacterium | reverse complement strand
GTGAATTGGGCCTCGCCAAAGCCCGGTACCGGTACTGGTTCCACGTACTCGGGTTTCTCCGGCCCGTGCCCTTCCGCAAACCGGCGGCCCGGCCTTACACGGATCCTCGTTATCGTCACACCCTTACTCCTTTTGATATGCTGCGTAATTATTGGAACATTGCCCTGCGGAATCTGCTCCGGCACAAAGCCTCTTCGGGAATCAACCTGCTGGGCCTTTCAACCGGCATGGCTTGTTGCCTGCTCATTGGTTTGTTCATCCGCCAGGAAACCCGCTACGACCGGCAGTGGCAGGACCACGGGCGGTTGTACCGGGTAGCCAACCACGTGCATTTCGGCGACCAGAGCATGGCATCGGCCGTGCTGGCGGCCCCGGTCGCGCCGGCGTTGGGACGCGAATTTCCCGAAGTGGAAGCCGTTGCCCGTTTGCTGGTGCCCCCGGAAGTGGACAAGCACACGCTTCAGCGCCTGGAAGGCGGACGCGACTACACGCCTTTCTCGGAAACGAAAGGCTACATGGTTGATTCTTCCTTTTTCCAGATCTTCAATTATCCGTTCATCTACGGCGACGCCCGCACGGCGCTGGCTGAACCCAATACGGTCGTGCTTGCGGCGGCCCTGTCGCGCAAAGTGTTCGGTGCCGGGAGCCCGTTGGGAAAAGTGCTGCGCGTCAGCAACCGGTACGGCAAGATCGAATACCGGGTAACGGGCGTATTCGAACCGGGGGGTCCTTCCCACATTGATGCCAACTTTTTCACCGCCCTGCCCAGCGGGGCGTTCGGCCGGTCGGTCAGCAGCCAGACCAACTGGGCCATCAACACCCTCTTTCATACGTACGTGAAGCTCCGGCCCGGGGCCAGCCCGCAGGCCCTGGAAGCCAAGTTGCCGGCCTTTGTCAAGCGGCACGGGGGCGCCGACCTGGAGGCGGCCGGTCTGCGGCGCGTCCTCTTCCTGCAAGCGGTAGCCGGCATTCACCTGGAGTCGGCCCTCTACGGCGAAATCAGCGCCAACGGCAGCGTAACCTACCTCTACGTGCTGGCTTCCATTGCCGCCTTCACCCTGCTGCTGGCCTGCATCAACTTTATGAACCTCGCCACGGCCCGCGCCACCCGGAGGGCCCGGGAAGTAGGCATTCGCAAGGTCATGGGGGGCGGCAAAGGGGGGCTGATCGTCCAGTTCCTGGGCGAGTCGGTGCTGCTGAGCCTGCTGTCCCTGGTCCTGGCCGTCGGCATGGCCGTGCTGGCCCTGCCCGTCTTTACCCAGCTGCTGGGCCAGCCGCTGACCTTTTCCCCCGCCCGGGACTTTTCCCTGGTGGGCTGGCTGCTGGGGCTGGCGGTAGTCACGGGACTGCTGGCCGGCAGCTACCCCGCGTTCTACCTGTCCTCCTTCCAGCCGGTAGGAGTGCTGAAGGGCAAGTTCGTCAGCAGCCTCTCGGCCGTGCGGTTCCGGCGGGGGCTGGTCGTGTTCCAGTTCGTCATCTTCATCGGGCTGGTGCTCTCCACGCTGGTGATCCACAAGCAGATGCGTTACCTCACCAGCCAGCCGCTGGGGTTCGCGCAGCACCAGCAACTGGTGATTCCCCTGCCC
>CADCTQ010000501.1 GCA_902805615.1 uncultured Cytophagales bacterium | reverse complement strand
CGGGTTGTAGTGGTCGGTCAACTGACCTTCCACCGACATCACCCGCACGTCGTTGATGCCGTTGTCGCGCAGCATATAATCGGCTACTTCCGCCCCGCTCATGCCCTTGGCCAGCGGAATCTGGGAGTACTCTTTAAACTTGCTTTTCAACCGCCACTGCACAAAGAGGCTGACCAGCATGGTCACGATTGCAATAACGAAAATCATAGGTTGGGTATGTTAAATGGTTAAGTTGTAAAACGGGTACGGGGCAACTAATCGCTTTGTTTGATCTTGGTGATGAGCTGGGTAGTCGAGTAACCCTTCACCAGGGGGATCGTCTGCACTTTCCCACCCGTACTGATAACAAAATCTGCTCCAATAATGTTCTCGTACGCGTAATCATCGCCTTTGACCAAAATGTCAGGTTTTACGGCTTCAATCAGCCGGATTGGCGTGTTTTCTTCAAACGGAATGACCACGTCCACGAACCACAGGGCGGCCATCACGCGGCCCCGGGCGTACTCGGGCACCACCGGCCGGTTTTCGCCCTTCAGCCGGCGGATGGACGCGTCGGTGTTGAGGCCCAGCACCAGCCGGTCGGCCAGCCCGCGGGCTTTTTCCAGGTAATCCACGTGGCCCAGGTGCAGGATGTCGAAGCACCCGTTGGTGAACACGATCTTCTCCCCGGCCGCTTTCCAGCCGGCAATCCGTTCGAGGGCAGTGGCGAGGTCGGTGATTTTGTCGGCGCTGTTCATATTTTTTCGGGGACGGCCCGGGGTTGGGCGTCGGATTTTTGGATGAATAAACTGATGAGGAAGCAGGCGCCCCCCGCCACCAGCGTGAGCAGCGTCTGCGACGCCCAGATGAAGGTCGCCAGGATGAGGCCGTCTTCGGCTTTCCAGCCGTAGAGCAGCAGCGCCCCGCTAACCAGCAGGTGGTACGACCCCGTGCCGCCCTGCACGGGTGCCGCCATGCCGATGGCCCCCATGATGAGCACGGTAAGGCCGGCCAGCGGACCGAGCCGGGTGGCGTTGGGCAGCGCAAACGTAAGCAGGTAGGAGGCAAAGTAGTAGCACACCCAGATAAGCACGGTTTGCAGCAGGAAGTCCCACTTGCGGTCGAGTTTGCGTACGCTCAGCACGCCGTCCAGCATCCCTTTCACGAAGGTACGCACGCGGTTGTAGAATGCGTTGCCGCTGAACCGTTGCCGGCTGCGGTACAGCACGATCAGCGCCACGAGCCCCGTGATGGCGAGGCCGGCCGCGGCCAGGTACACGCCCGCCGAAATGCTGCCCACCGCCCCGAATTTGGAAGCAAAGAACGCGGTGAAGAACCCGCTCAGGCGGTCGAATTCGAGCACGAAGTTGAGCACCAGCAGCAGCAGCAGGGAGATCAGGTCGAAGAGCCGCTCGGCCACCACCGTGCCGAACGACGTGTTGAGGGGAATGCGTTCCATGCGCTGGAGCAGGCCGCACCGGGTGACCTCGCCCATGCGGGGCACGAGCAGGTTGGCGAAGTAACCCACCATCACCGCCAGGAACGTGTTGCCCAGGCCCGGCCGGTACCCCAGCGGACGCATGAGCAGTTTCCAGCGGTACGCCCGGCACACGTGGGCCAGCATCAGCGCCACCCCCGACCCCACGGCCCAGGTGTAGTCGGCCTGCCGGAAAGACCGCAGCAGGCCGGTCACGCTCATGTTGCGGAACAGGTACGCCATCAGCAGCACGGCCAGGGCCAGCGGCAGGGCGTACTTAAAAAATACCAGTACTTTCGATTTCATGGCAGCACGGAAGGAGTGAAGCAGAGGGCGAACCCCGGCAACTGTTTCGGGGGCAAAGCTACAAACAATTAAAAGCCTTATTAAACCCGTGCAAGTTTAATAAGGCTTTTACCCTCCCGGCGGCGGTTACCCCCGGCAAGTCCGGCAAAGATCAGGCGAGGCGGTTGGCCGCGTCGGGGAAAATGACCGACGGTTTGAACCGCTTGGCCTCCTCAAAATCCATGGTGGCGTAGGAGATGACGATGACCACGTCGCCCACCTGCACCTTGCGGGCGGCGGGTCCGTTGAGGCAGATGGTGCCCGAGCCCCGCTCTCCCTTGATGATGTACGTCTCGAAACGCTCCCCGTTGTTGATGTTGACAATCTGCACTTTCTCGTTTTCGATCATGTTGGCAGCGTCAATCAGGTCTTCATCAATGGTGATACTGCCCACGTAGTGGAGTTCGGCCTGGGTGACTTTGACCCGGTGAATTTTGGATTTAAGTACGTTGATTAGCATTGGATTTGGCTCCTGGCGAATGGCCTCCCGTAGAGGCGGCGCAAAGTTATGAAAATTGGACTCCGCAGGCGGCCTTCGGCAAACGCGCCGGACCTGCTGGTGTAAGAACACGTTCCGGATGCGCTAAGTTCTGGCCCGCTCCCCGCCGCCCGGGCCGCCTCATTGCACCCCGCCGCGCGTTACGATCAGGTTGTCAATCAGGCGCACCTCGCCCACGTAGGCGGCAATGCACAGGGCTACCTCGTCGTGGTCTTCGGGGGTGGTCACGGGTTGCAGCGAGGCGGCGTCCACCACTTCGAAGTATTCCAGGAAAACGCCTTCGATGGGGTAGAAGATCTGCCCGATCAACCCTCGGGCGGCTTCGGGGTTTCTGGTCTTCTGCAGGGCTTCGGCCGCTTCCCGGAGGGCGTACGAGAGCACGGCGGCCACCTTGCGGGCTTCGGGCTCCAGGCGGCGGTTGCGCGACGACATGGCCAGCCCGTCGGGCTCCCGCACGATGGGGCAGCGCACCAGCCGGAGGGGAAACGCGAGGTCCTGCACGAGCCGGCGGATGACGGCAAACTGCTGCAAATCCTTCTGCCCGAAGTAGGCCACGGCGGGCTCGGCGTGGTGAAACAGCTTGGCGACCACCGTGGCCACACCGTTGAAGTGGCCCGGCCGGAACTGCCCTTCCATCACCGTTTCGAGGTCGCCGAAGCTGAACCGCAGGGTCGTCGGCGCGGGGTACATCTCGGCGTCGGTGGGCGCAAACAGCACCTGGCAGCCGGCCGATTCGAGCATGGCCCGGTCGGCGTCGAAGGTGCGCGGGTACCTGGCCAGGTCGTCGGGGTTGTTGAACTGCGTGGGGTTCACGTAGAGGGTGGCGACCGTAAAGTCATTTTCGGCGTTGGAGCGCCGCACCAGCGAGAGGTGTCCTTCGTGCAGGGCGCCCATCGTGGGCACCAGGCCCCACAGTTTGCCTTCCTGCCGCCGGGCGTGCAGGTGGGCTTTGAGCGCATCAACGGTGGTAAAAACGTACATGGGTTTACGGGAGGATAAAAACGTGGCCCGGCCGTACGGCCCGCGCACCGGGGCGCTGGGAGGCAGTAGGTTAGCCGGCGATTTGATGAAGGGTCCGGTGAAAGGGGCGCAATATTACGCTTTGCGGCGGGAAAACCGTTCAAAAAAGGAATTTTTTTAGTAATTTTGTAAGCCCTATTGTCGCTTCTTGCGAGATTCCGGTTGTATCCACTCTAATTCTCATATGTATGTCAAAACTCCGCATCCTCTATGTAGCCAGCGAAATTGATCCTTTCCTGAAAATATCTGAAGCTGCTGACCTGCTGCGTCAGCTGCCCCAGGCGATGCAGGAGCGAGGGATGGAGATTCGTATTCTGGTTCCCCGGTTTGGATTGATTAATGAGCGTAAGAACCGGTTGCATGAGGTGGTAAGGTTATCCGGTATCAACATTGCGGTGGGTGACGAAGAAAAACCCCTGGTCATCAAGGTAGCTTCCGTACCCAGCGCCAAACTTCAAGTGTATTTTATTGACAACGAAGACTACTTCCACCGCAAGTCCGTATTTTTCGACAACGACAACAACTTCCACACCGACAACGATGAGCGGGCCATCTTCTTCTGCAAGGGCGTGCTCGAAACGGTGAAAAAACTGGGCTGGTCGCCCGACATCGTGCACTGCAACGACTGGATGACGAGCCTGATCCCGATGTACCTGAAAACGACCTACAAGAACGACCCGATGTTCAAGGACACCAAGTCGGTTTTTGCGGTCTACAACAGCTTCTTCCCCCACAAGTTCGACGGCGACATCCTCGAAAAGGCCCGCATGATGGACATTGAAGACGGCATGCTGGCCCACTTAAAATCGGCCGATTACGCCGGTTTCGTAAAAACGGGCATTCAATTTGCTGACGTGGTCGTGAAGGCCGAAGAAGACCTCGACAACAACCTGCACGAGTTGTTTGATGCGTTCGAAGCCAAAAAGATCAACTACATCGGCCCCGACGAAGACCACTTCTCTGATTCCTACTACAACCTTTATAATGAACTTATCAGTTAAGCGCATTGCCCTCCTGTTTTCCGTTGCTTCCGCAATCCTGACTACTGCCTGCGACGACCCCAAAGAAATCGGACTCCCCCAAGGCCAACCCTTGGGGGTCTTTGTTAACGAGAACATCCCCCTCACCACTTCCACCGTGCTGGCCGACTCGGTCGTTACCTTCAACAGCACGCAGATGCTGGCGGGCCGCTACGCTAACCCCAGGCTGGGCCCGGTGACGGCCAACGCGTACTTCCGGGCCCGCTACAACGGGGGCGATTTTGCCGCCGAGAACGCCACCCGGGCCGACAAGGCCGAGTTGCTGCTGCCTTACTCGTATTTCTACGGCGACACCACCGTGCCCTACCGGGTCACGCTGCACCTGTTGCAACTGAAGGACAGCATTCAGAACCGGGGGTACCTGAGTTCGGAAGCAATTCCCTACGACCCGGCTCCCGTGGGCGAGGCCACCTTTACGCCGACGTTTTCGCGCAGGGATACGCTCAAGATGACCCTCTCGGACGAAACGGCCCAGCAACTCTTCAGCTTTGTCAACCGCCCGGAAACCGATTTCCGGACCGGTTTTGCCGGCTTTGCCCTGGTGGGTGAGTACGCCACCAACCGGGTGGTGCTCGGCTACCGGGCCACCGGCGAGGGGTTTGGCCGCATCCGCCTCTCCTACCAGGCCGCAACTGCCCAGGCGTATGATTTTCTCCTGTACGAAAACCGGGTGGTCAACCACATCCGGGGGGACCGAAGCGGTACGGCATTCGATAGCCTGAAGAGCCCGTACAGCGCCGTGCCTTCCGCCCAGACCAATGGGGAAACCTACGTGCAGGGCGGTACCGGCATCATGACCCGGCTCGAGTTTCCCGATCTTTCCAGCCTGGAGCAACAAGGAAAAATTGCCATCAACAAAGCCGAACTGGTGGTTACGGCGCTGCCCGGCAACGTACTCTCCGGCCGTTCGCAGCTCATGCTGTACGACGCCACCGGCGACGGCAAGCTGCTGCGGCTGGACGGGGAAAACACGCCCCAGTTCATCCTGGGTGACATTTTTACCCCGGTTCCGTTGGCTCTGTACGCAAACCAGGCGTTTACCTTCAACGTCACCCGTTACGTGGCCGACGTGTTGCAGAACAAGCGCCGCAACAACGGTCTGTACCTCTCGCTTCCTTCCCCCAACAGCCGGCAGGCAGTCTTGAACCGCGTTGGCGTGGCCGCCGACCTTTCCCTGGAAGAAAGCGTGAGCACCATTGCGCTGGGCGGGTCAAACCATCCCACGGCCCCCGTAAAACTGCGCATATACTACACGCCCGTCACGACCAATTAGCGGAGGGTCCGGTTACCTTCCGGTCGCCGGTTGGAACCGGGTTTGCTCTAAATTCAAGCCGGAACCGCGTATCCCCCGGGGGACACGCGGTTCTCTTTTTGGATAATACCCTTACCGGATTAGCTTATTCGGCCTATTTCTTGCATGTACTTGTAAAAAATCAGTATAGGGGTAACTTTACATTACACTTTCCGGTCAGTTTACGTATCATCACCTGAATCCTCGCACCGGAGTGACGTTCAATCCCTTAACTAGACAATCAGCTCTATCCTCCCCAAATCATCCCCAAGCCTATGTGTGGAATTGTTGCTTATACCGGACACCGGGAAGCCTACCCGGTCCTGTTAAAAGGCCTTAAACGCCTCGAATACCGCGGCTACGACAGCGCCGGCATCGCCCTGCTCAACGGCGGCCTGAACGTGTACAAGAAGAAGGGTAAAGTAACTGACCTGGAAACCTCCCTCAAAGACCAGCACCTGCACAGCACCGTGGGCATCGGCCACACCCGCTGGGCCACCCACGGCCAGCCCAACGACGTGAACGCCCACCCGCACTACTCCGGGAGCGGACGCATCGCCATCATCCACAATGGCATCATCGAAAACTACAGCGCCCTCAAGCAGGAACTCTCCAACAAGGGCCACCGCTTCCTGAGCGAAACCGACTCGGAAGTGCTCGTGCACTTCATCGAAGACGTGCAGACGCACAGCAACTGCTCCCTGGAAGAAGCCATCCGCCTGGCCCTGCAACAGGTGGTGGGCGCCTACGCCATCGTGGTGATTTCCAAAGACCACCCCGACACGCTGTTTGCCGCCCGCAAAGGCAGCCCCCTGGTGATCGGCGTGGGCAAGGGCGAACACTTCCTGGCCTCCGACGCCACGCCCATCATCGAGTACACCAACGACGTGATCTACCTCGACGACCTGGAAATTGCCGTCATCACCCGCGAGTCGGTGAACATCAAGAACCTGGAGGACGTGCGCACCACGCCTTACATCCACACCCTCGAACTCGAACTGGAAGCCATCGAAAAGGGCGGCTACGACCACTTCATGCTCAAGGAGATTTTCGAGCAGCCCCGGTCGGTGGGCGACAGCATGCGCGGCCGGATCAACTCGGCCAAAGGGCACCTGCTGCTGGGCGGCCTGCGCGATTACCTCAACAAGCTGGTGAACGCCAAGCGGGTGGTCATCCTGGGCTGCGGCACCTCGTGGCACGCCGGCCTGGTGGCCGAATACGTGTTCGAAGAGTTTGCCCGCATCCCGGTGGAAGTAGAGTACGCTTCCGAGTTCCGGTACCGCAACCCGATCATCAATGAGGGCGACGTGGTGATTGCCATTTCGCAGTCGGGCGAAACGGCCGATACGCTGGCCGCCATTGAACTGGCCAAATCGAAGGGCGCCATCATCTTCGGCGTGTGCAACGTGGTCGGCTCGTCCATTCCCCGGGCCACGCACGCCGGGGCCTACACCCACGCCGGCCCGGAAATCGGGGTAGCCAGCACCAAGGCCTTTACTGCCCAGGTGACCGTGCTCACGATGATGGCCATCATCGTGGCCAAGGCCAAGGGCACCATCACCGAGTCGCTGTACCGCGAGCTGCTGGTGGAAATGGAGTCCATCCCGGCCAAAATCCAGAAAATCCTCGACAAGCACGCCCAGATCGAGTACATCGCCGACGTGTTCAAGGACGCCCGCAACTTCCTGTTCCTGGGCCGGGGCTACAACTTCCCGGTGGCCCTGGAAGGCGCCCTCAAGCTGAAGGAAATTTCCTACATCCACGCCGAAGGCTACCCGGCCGCCGAAATGAAGCACGGCCCCATCGCCCTCATTGACGAAGAGATGCCCGTGGTGTTCATTGCCACCAAGGACAGTTCCTACGAGAAGGTCGTTTCAAACATCCAGGAGGTGCGGGCCCGCAAGGGCCGCGTGCTGGCCGTAGTCACCGAAAACGACGGCCTCATCGAAAGCATGGCCGAGTTCGTGATCGAGATTCCCCACACCCACGAGACGCTGGTGCCGCTCTTGTCGGTGGTGCCGCTGCAACTGCTGGCTTACCACATTGCCGTCATGCGCGGCTGCAACGTGGACCAGCCCCGCAACCTGGCAAAGTCCGTCACAGTGGAGTAACGCGTTAAACTTCCGGGCAAAAGGCTCATTGGTTCCCCAATGGGCCTTTTGCCGTTTAAAACCACCCGGCCGGGCAATAACTTTTTTCCCGCACCGCCGTATAGCCTATAGTTCGCCTCCACCGGCGAACCTGTTCATTGTATGCCTCCCCCCTAGTCTATAGATCACTCTGCAACCATGAAAAACGCTACCGAAAAAATCGCGGAAGAGCTGGAACTCGTACGTACGCCCGAAAAAGAAAAGAAAACAGCCCGGCCGGTCGTTCCCAAAGCCTGGCCCGGCAAGCCCTATCCGCTGGGCGCCACCTGGGACGGCGAAGGGGTGAACTTTGCGCTGTTCAGTGAAAACGCCACCGGCGTGGAACTGTGCCTGTTTGAATCGCCCGACGCCGAACACGAATACGCCCGCATCAAGGTGCGCGAACAAACCGACTACGTGTGGCACATCTACATTCCCGGCCTCAAGCCCGGTACGCTGTACGGCTACCGCGTAGACGGCCCCTACGAGCCCAACATCGGCCTGCGCTTCAACAAGAACAAACTGCTCTACGACCCGTACGCCAAAGCCATCAGCGGCCGCATTGACTGGAGTGAGGCCATGTTCGGCTACCCCGTGCTTTCGGAAGACCCCGACCGCGACCTGCAATTCGACGCCCTCGACAGCGCCGCCGGGATGCCCAAGTCGGTGGTCATTGACCCCTCGTTCGACTGGGGCGACGACAAACGGCCCAACACGCCCCTGAACACGTCCATCATCTACGAAATGCACGTGAAGGGCTTTACGGCCAGCCACCCCGACATTCCCGAGCACCTGCGCGGCACGTACGCGGCCATTGCCCTGCCCGAAACCATCGAATACCTCAAAGCGCTGGGCATCACGGCCGTGGAACTGATGCCGATCCACCAGTTCATCTACGACAAAACGCTGGTGGACAAGGGCCTGAGCAACTACTGGGGCTACAACTCCATCGGCTTTTTCGCCCCGCACAGCGCCTACTCTTCTTCGGGCAAGCTCGGCGAACAGGTGAAGGAATTCAAAGCCATGGTGAAAACGCTGCACAAGGCCGGCATCGAGGTGATCCTCGACGTGGTGTACAACCACACGGCCGAAGGCAACCACTACGGGCCGACGCTCTGCTTCCGGGGCATTGACAACCGGGCCTACTACCGCCTCTGCGGCAACAACGACCACACGCTGCGGTACTACAACGACTACACCGGCACGGGCAATACGCTCAACATGCTGCACCCGCGGTCGCTGCAACTGGTGATGGACAGCCTCCGCTACTGGGTCACCGAAATGCACGTGGACGGCTTCCGCTTCGACCTGGCTTCGGCCCTGGCCCGCGGCCTGCACGAGGTGGGCAAACTCTCCACGTTCCTCGACACGATCCACCAGGACCCGATCATCTCGCAGGTAAAACTCATTGCCGAGCCCTGGGACGTGGGCGAAGGCGGCTACCAGGTGGGCAACTTCCCGGTGCTGTGGGCCGAGTGGAACGGCCGCTACCGCGACTGCGTCCGCGACTTCTGGCGGGGCGAGGAGAGCCAGGTGGCCGAACTGGCCTACCGCCTCACGGGCAGCTCGGACCTCTACCAGCGCACCGGACGCCTGCCCGGCGCCAGCATCAACTTCGTGACGGCCCACGACGGCTTTACGCTGCAAGACCTGGTGAGCTACAACGAAAAGCACAACGAGGCCAACGGCGAAGACAACCGGGACGGCGAAAGCCACAACCGGAGCTGGAACTGCGGCGCCGAAGGCCCCACCGACGACCCGGCCATCCTGGCGCTGCGCGAAAAGCAGAAACGCAACTTCCTGGCGACGCTCTTTTTCAGCCAGGGCGTGCCCATGCTGGTAATGGGCGACGAATACGGCCGCACGCAGGGGGGCAACAACAACGCCTACTGCCAGGACAACGAGATCAGTTGGTTCAACTGGGAATGGAGCGAAGAGCAGGCGGCGCAGTTCAACTTCGTGCAGCGGCTCATCAAACTGCGCCACGACTACCCCATCCTGCACCGCCGCAAGTTCTTCCACGGCCGGCCCATCAAGGGCAGCGGCATCAGCGACATCCGCTGGATTCGCCCCGACGGCGCCGACATGACGGAGGACGAATGGAACACGGCCCACGTGCGCTGCCTGGGCATGCTGCTCAACGGGCAGGCGATGGAGGAATACGACGAACGGGGCAACCGCATCAAAGACGACGTGCTGCTGCTGCTCATCAACGGCTACTGGGAACCCATTACCTTCAAGCTGCCCGGCAGGGAAGGCGAACGGGATTGGTCGGTGCTCGTGGATACGCACCGCGAAGGCCAACCGGGCCAGAAACAGTCCTACGCCACCGGCAAGCCCTTCATGCTCGAAGCCCGTTCGCTGGTGCTCATGTGCCAGAACGTCACGTAGAGACGCGATTTATCGCGTCTTTTCCCCGCGCAATGCATTTCGGCACGGAGGGCACGGAGCGACACGGAGAAAAAGGGAGCGAGAAGTGAGAAGACAGGACCGCAAGGGGCGCAAAGAAGACGCAATGACCGCAAGGCGTACGCGTATTACTTTGCGCCCCTTGCGCCTTCTCTTCGCGATCCTTGCGGTTAAGTTCCAACTCCCTAACTCCCTTTTCTCCGTGTCACTCCGTGTCTCCGTGGTGAAAAAAAGACGCCATAAATGGCGTCTCTACATCCGGCGCGCATACCCCTGATTCTTGCTACCTTTGGGGGCTCATTCCCATTTTTCGCGTTTGCCATGATTATTGTTCAGAATGCCTATTTAAGCGACGACATCGCCGAAAAAATGTTCGTGTGCGACCTGGAGCGGTGCAAAGGGGCGTGCTGCACGGAAGGCGATTCCGGGGCGCCGCTCGAGGAAGCCGAACTGCCGGTGCTGGAGGAAGTGTTCGAAGCCGTGAAGCCTTTCCTGACGCCGGCCGGGCTGCAAGCCATCCAGGAACAGGGCAAGTACGTGATTGACGAAGACGGCGACCTGGCCACGCCCACGGTCGGCAACCGGGAATGCGCCTACGCCACCTACGACGCGAAGGGCGTACTCAAATGCGCCATCGAACAGGCGTACCTGGCCGGCAAGATAGCTTACCGCAAGCCCATCTCCTGCCACCTGTACCCCATCCGGGTCACCAAATACGACCAGTTCGAAGCCCTCAACTACCACCGCTGGCAAATCTGCGACGCGGCCTGCACCCTGGGCAGTTCGCTGCAAGTGCCCCTCTACAAGTTTCTCCGCGAACCGCTGGTGCGCAAGTACGGCCAGGCCTGGTACGACGAACTGCTGGCAGCCATTGCCGAACGTGAACCCACATCCTGATTTACGGATCAGGATTTACCGGATTTGCCTGATGAACAGGATCAGGATCAGACTTGCGGAATTTACTTGATTATCGGGCCCGCCACTCAATACCCAATACTTATTACCCAATACCCACTCCCCACCATGCTCGGCCTCAAACTCCCTACTGACCCCCGCTGGGTGAACATCGCCACCAAAAGCATTGAAGACATTCTCGTGGACCACGCCTACTGCGAACAGAAGGCGGCTTCCAACGGCATTTCGCTCATCGTGCAGTACCCCGACCGGACGCGGCTGGTGGAAACGATGACCGACCTGGTGGCCGAAGAATGGAGCCACTTCGAACGGGTGCTGGCCGAACTCAAAAAACGGGGCTACGCGCTGGGCCACAAGCGGTCCGACGAATACGCCGTCAAGCTCAACAAGCTCGAACGCAAGGGCGGACCCGCCGACCGGCAACTCATGGACAAGTTGCTCATCAGCGCCCTCATCGAGGCCCGCAGTTGCGAACGGTTCAAGCTGCTCTCCCAGGAAATCGAAGACGAAGACCTCCGGAAATTCTACTACGAACTGATGGTTTCGGAAGCCAACCACTACACCACGTTCCTGGAACTGGCCCGGGAATACATGCCCGAAGACGTGGTGAAAGCCCGCTGGCAGGAAATGCTGGACGCCGAAGCCGACATCGTCGCCAACCTCGAAATCCGCGGCGACCGGATGCATTAGGGGATTTTCTCCGGTACCACAAACGCCTCCTTCATGTCGTAGGGCAAAGCCCAGTAGTTGCCCCGTGAATCGCCGAAGTACAGGTGTGATTCACTAAACCGGGTAGGGTCGCCGTCGGCCCAGAACGCGTAAAACGGGTCTTTGGCGGGCTGCGGCCGCCGGGCGTAGGCGTGGTTGCGCGGGCTGCCCGCCGTGATCTGCCGTTCTTTTTCCCAGGTTCTGCCCGCGTCGCGGCTGACCCATACGGTCATCTCGCCCCCCGTCTGGCCCGCCTGCGGACCGGCTTCGGTGGGGCCGATGATCCGCCAGACGTCCGCTTCAATGTACAGGCTACCCATGTCGTAGTTGTGGTCCGACGTACACACGCGGTGCGTTTCCCAGGCCGTGCCGTTCCACTTGGTGATCTTCCATTCCCGCGGGCCGGCGGCCGGGCCGGGCTGGTGGTGCCGGCTGTTGAGGTACAGCATCACCGGGTTGCCGTGCCGGTCCCAGTTCAGGTCCATGTGGTACTGCAAAAGCCCCTGCGCCTGGTAATCGGTCACCAGCGCCGGGTTCTGCACGTCGGTGAGCGGCAAGGTCAGCGGCTTGCCGCCCACAGTGGTCCAGGTCTCCCCCAGGTCTTCGGTTTGGGCGTAGTAGAGGTTGGTACGCTGGTCCATGTTGCCGCCCGGGTGGTAATTGAAAAACGTACCGATCTTGTCGCCCCGCACGGCCGTAACCTGGTAATGCCCGCCCAGGCCGGCCAGTTTGCGGTCTTCGCTCCAGGTGCGGCCGTCGGGGCTGGTCTCGAAGTAAAGTTCGCGGCCCTTGGTGTACTTGGTGAAAAAGTTGATGAAGCCCTTGCCGGGGAAGTACCAGGGTTGTGCGTAGGTCATCTCCTCCTCCGAAATCCGTTCGAAGCCACTGATGTCGTAGGGTTTGCGGCTCCGGTACTTGAAGCCGGGGCGCTGCCGGGCCCGGCCGCTCACGAAAATCCAGAGGTAGCCTTCCGCATCGAGGGTCAGCGTGGCGTTGTCGTGCGGGTCGTCCACGCCCACCTTGTCGTGCACCACCACCGGCCGGGGCACGCGGTTGCGTTTGTGGTCGTAGTAAGCGGCCATGATGAGCAGGTGCTTCTCGCCGGGACGGGTGGTGCCGCCGTACAGGAAAAACGTTTTGTCCACCTGCTCCGCGTATACGGCAACCGGCAGGTGGTTGGCCGTGTACGTACCCAGGCCGCCCGAATACTTGTCGCCAAATTCGCTGAACTGCCCCAGGGTGAACCAGATGCCCCGGTACCCATTGGACGTCGGAAAAGCCGTTTGCCCGGTGGCAACGTCGCCACCGGCCAGGCCCGTGGCTTGGTTCGCGGGTTTGCAAAAAGTGAGCAGCAGGAGCAGCACAGAGAGGGGAAGTTGTATTTTCATGGTAAACAATTGAGTGGTAGTCATACGGAGCCGGGGTAAAAATAGGAGTTGCCTGCATAAAGTCATCCCCCTGCCCCCTTCCCTTGCGCACAACCAGCCGCACAAGGGGGACCCCGTACCCATCGAACGCAAATAATCCTGGCTACGGCACCGCCGGTTACGCAGTCCCCCTTGCGGGAAGGTTAGCGGGATGGCCGAAGGGGGTAGGGGGATGACTTCCGGTAGTTCATTGGCGTTAACTTCTCAAAATGTAATCACATGCAACCGCCGGTAAAGCCAACTTTCCAACTCTACTATTGCAGCACCACTTTCAACACTTCGGGCTTGCCGCGGCGGGACGTGGTTTTGAGCAGGTAGATGCCGGGGCGCTGCCCGCTCAGGTCCAGCGTAGCCGGGGTAGCGCCCACCTCCACCTCCGATAGTTTCCGGCCGGCTACGTCGTACGCGGCCACCCGCACGTCGGTGGCATCGCCCTTGCGGCGCAGGTACAGCACCCCCGACGACGGGTTGGGATACACGGCAACCTGCGAAACGGAAGCGTTTTCCGCCAGCGTGGCGACCCGCGAACCGACGGGAATGGTGGCAATGAAGACCGTAACCGAGTTTGCCGGCGTTGAAATCACTTTTCCGGCAATGCTGCCCGCCCACGACACCGTGCTTTCGGCGTAGCCGGTGGATGCAATGACCCGCTTGAGCACCCCGTCCGCCGACGGCGCCCAGGTGCCCGTGCCCAGCGTCACGTTCTGCGACGTCTGGCTGCGGTTGATGACCACGAACGTCACTTTGCCGGCGCCGCTGTTCTTCACCGTCAGGGCGTCCACCAGCGTGTCCCGCGACGAAGTGGTGCGCATCACGCTGCCCACGGCGTACTGGTTGAGCAGCTTGAACAGGTGCCCGCCGGGGTTGAGGCCCGTAAAGTCGCTGCGGACTTTGCCGTAGCGGCCGTCGGCGGCGTTCCAGGCGAACACGGCCGCCGCCTTGCCGTTGTTGAGCAGGTTTTTGAGCACCAGCGCGTCGTACACGGCCCCTACGTGGTTGGTCATGTTGGCGTAACCCGCGGCGTCCCAGGAGTAAAAGATGTTCCACTCGTCGAGCCAGATCGGTACGGCGCTATATCCTTTCGCGTTGAGCTTGTTGCGCACGTTGTCAATGCCGCCGTTGAGGTTGGCTTTCTTGTAGATGGCCGGGATGCTGGTTTCGCCGCCGCTGCCGTAGTTGTGGTGGCTCCACACGTCGAGGTACCGGCCGCCGAGGTTGTAGAGGAAATGGTCAATGTCGCCGTCCCAGGGCTGCCGCCAGGCGCCGCCCACCAGCTTGATGTTGGCGTCCTTCAGTTTCATGGCGTCGTGGCACCGCTTGAAAATGTCGGCCAGGTGCCACATGTCGGCCGAGCCCTTGTAGGCGCCGCCGTCCTTTTCGTTGAACGGCTCCCAGTACTTCACCCGGTAGCCCAGGCCGAGCTGGTTGTTGACGATGTCCACCAGGTCGGCGCAGAAGGTGGCGTAGGCGGCCTTCTTGTCGTCGTCGAGCTTGCCGTCGGCGTTGAGGTCCATCCAGGTCGGCCAGCCGGTGATGGTCACCAGCACGTCGGTGGCCGAGGCGGGTTTGTTGCGCAGCACGTTGCCGATCTTGGTCTTGTTCCACACCTTGTTGGTGTAGTCAATCCAGTTGTAGGAGTGGCCGTCTTTGATCTGTTCGCTGGCGTGGTAGCGCACGATCTTGGATTTGAGTTCTTCCACGCGGGCCTTGTAGGAGGTGTTGGCGGCAATGGCCGGGTCAAAGGCGTTCTGGAAGTTGACGCAGTAGTACTCGGCCCGGGCCGGGTTCACTACGGAACCCATGTCCACGGTGAGGGCTACCTGCGCCGTTGCCACGCGGCAAACCAGCAGGGCCAGCAATGCGAAAAGGAGGGATTTGTTCTTCATGGGAAAAAGGGTTTAAGGGTGAAAAAAATGGCTTTGAGAGTAGAAAGTCGGCAGGGTAATGGGTCGGTCGGGCGGGGGGTTAGGGTGGAACAAAGGGAAAAAGAGGGTGTGCCAGGCTGATCGGGTTCCGTTTGGGCAAAGGCGGTGCCGGCACCCGCGAGTTGGGCGGGCAAGGGGCGGATCAGGACGCCTCCTTGGGTTGAAGGGCGCCGGACCGGCAGTTACAGGAATGCGGCAACGGGCAATTTCCTTCCCGGCCCTCCTCCGTGGCCGGGGGAGGATTGCAAAAAGAGCCTTGTGGCAAGGGGGCGGGAAAAGGAGGCAGGTACGGGATCGTACCCGCCTCCGGAGCACTAAAAAGGGATGGACTTACCGGTCATCTACCGCCTCACCACGAGCTTGCGGGTGACCGTCTTGCCGTCCGCCCGCACCGTGACGAGGTAGACGCCCCCGGGCAGATCGCTTACGGCCACCTCTACCCGGTTGCGGCCGGCTTCCAGCGTGCGCCGGGTAGATTTCAACTCGCGGGAAAACACGTCGGCCAGCGCCACTGCTGCCTCACCCGCCCGGGCGGCCGTCACCTCGACGACCACCATGCCCACGGCCGGGTTGGGGTACAGGTGCAGGCCCGTGATTGCCGTCTCTTCCACCCGGACAATCTTCGTACCCGCCGTGGCCGTCCGGGCGGCGGGGGCCGCGGCCGGTTCCCGCACGGGGTCCGTCACCGTCAGGAAGTCGAGGTTGGGGTTGCTGCCGCCCACGGTGGTCAGCCGGATCGTGTTCGCGCCGGGCCGCAGCACGGCCGTCAGGGTCAGCGTCCGCCAGTTGTCCAGCGAACCGGTGCCCGGAAATACGCGTTGCGGGTCGAGCACCACGCCGTTCACCGCCAGGGCCAGGTGGGCCGTTTCCAGGGCGGCCACGTCTTCTTCCGTGGGGTCTTCCGACTCGCTGCCGGTGGCGTAGCGGAAGGCCAGCGTGTATTCGCCCTCAAAAATGCCGTTCACCGTCCATTCCACGGAGTTGCCCTTGCTGCCGAGCACGTCCACGTACCCGGTGCCCGCGTAACCCGGGTGGCCCGTCTTGATCTTGGCGCGGTACAGCGCCGCGTCTTCGGCCTGGTACGTAGCACCCGCCGGCGGCGGGGTCGTTGCGGTCAGCAGCCCTTCGGCCGATTGGTTGCCGGCGGCATCCGCGGCCCGCACCGAGAAGGCGTAGGCGGTACCCGCCGTCAGGCCGGTGACGGCCAGCGTGGTTCCGGTCAATGGACTGGCGTTCACCTTGGTGCCGTCCTGGTACACGTCGTAGCCGGTCACGCCCACGTTGTCGGTGGCGGCCGTCCAGGCCAGGGTCAGGGCGTACGGGGTGACGGCCGAGGCCGTTATATCCGCCGGGGCGGAGGGCGCCACGTCGTCGGGGGTGGTCACGGTGACTGCGTTGCTGGGGGCCGATTCGTTGCCGGTTTCGTCGGCGGCCTTCACCGTGAACGTATAGGATTGGGCCGGGGTCAGGCCGGTGACCGCGAACGTGGTGCCGCTGGTGGTGCCGGCCAGGGTGCCCCCGTTGTACACTTTGTATTGGTACACGCCGATGTTGTCGGCGGCGCCGGTCCACGTCAAATCCACCCGGCTGCCCGACGCGGCGGTTGCCTGGAGGTTGGCGGGCACGGTGGGCACCTGCGTATCCGGGCGGCCGAGTTTTAGGTCGTCCACGAAAATGACCGCGTCCGCCGCCGGCACCGGGGTATTGCTCGAATACATCAGCAGCACGCCCTTTACCTTCTTGCGGTCCACCGGTCCCGAGCCGCCCTTGAACACGTTGCGCGTGAACGTCCGGTAGGTGTCGTCGCCGGCCACGGTGATGTCGTTTTCCCAGTAGTCAACCGAGCGGCCCAGGTCGTCGAACACCTTTACCCGCACCCGCACGCCCAGGTTGCTCTTGAGGCGCACCGAAAAGTCGGCGCCGCCCGACAGGTCAATCGTCCGGTTGAAGGTGGCGATGTACACGTTGTGCCACTGGGTGATGGATTTGGCTTCAATGCGCAGTTCTTCGTTCTGCCGGAAGGTCGTCTGCCCCTGCGCGGTGGTGGTCTGCACGGTGTCGTTCACCACATTGCCCCGGTACTCGTGGATGAACATCGTGGCGGTACGCACGGACGAACTCGGTTCCGGATCGAAGTCGCCGGTGGTCACCAGCAGGGGGGCGCTGGCTTCCGACTGGTTGCCGGCCACGTCGCGGGCCCGCACCGTGAAGCTGTACGTCGTGTTGGGTTCCAGCCAGGTAGCCGTGTAGCCCGTGCCCGTGACGGCGGCCGGGGTGAGTTTGGTGGTGCCCACGTACACGTCGTAGCCGTCCACGCCCTTGTTGTCGGTCGCCGCGGTCCAGCGCAGGTCCACCGAGTGGCCGGTGACGTTGGCGGCAACGAGGCCGGTGGGGGCGGCCGGCGGTTCCAGGTCGTCGTTCTTCACGCCCACCCGCAGGTCGTCGAGGAAGAGCACGCCGGTGAGGGAGCCGCTGCCCAGGTGCATCACGCGGATGCCCTTCGCCAGGCGGGGGTTCACGCTCCCGAAGCCGGTGGCGGCAAAGTTGAGGGTGTAGGTGCGGGGCAGGTTGTCGCCGGTCACGTACAGCGTGTGCTGCCCGTTGTCGAGTTCGCCGCCCAGTTCGTCAAACAGCTTCACGCGCAGGGTGGCCCCCACATTGCTTTTGATCACCACCGAAAACGTAGCGTTGGCCGTCAGGTTCACGGTTCTTTTGAAGGTGGTTGCGAACACGTTCTGGTACTGGGGCAGCCCCGTGGGGGCCAGGCGCAGCACTTCGTTCTGCTTGATGTTCACCTGGCCCGCGGCCGAGGTGGTCTGCACGGTGTCGTTGACCACGTTGCCGCCGAAGGCGTTGAACAGGTGCGTGGGTGACAGCACGGCCGAGCCCTGCCGCACCACCCCGGCGGCCGTCGTAACGGCCAGGGCGGCACCCGGCACCGACTGGAGGCCCGAGTTGTCGCGGGCCCGCAGGGTGAGGTTATAGGTTGTGGCCGGGTTCAGCCAGTCGGCGGTGTAGGCCGTGCCCGTGATGAGCGTCGGGTTGATCCGGGTGGTGCCATTGAAGAGGTCGTAGCCCGCAATGCCCCGGTTATCGGCGGCGGCCGTCCAGGCCAGGCTCACGCTGTTGTCGGTCACGGCGGTGGCCCGCAGGCCCGTGGGCGCGGCCGGGGCCTGGGTGTCTTCGGGGGCGGTGGTGATGAGCGTCACCGAGTAGGGCGCCAGGGCCAGGTCGCCGGGACCCACGCTCAGGGTCTGGGGCAACATGCCGCTGCCGTTGATCTGGAAGGCCCGCACGGTTTCTCCGCTTCCCGGCGTGAGCAGGCTGCCGCCGCCGGTTACGGTGCGGACCGTGGCGGTTTTGTTCATCAGCAGCATGGACCGCTTGCCGTCGGGCATGAGCACCGGGAACACCTCCACGGTGGAGTCGGCCACGGCGCTGGCGGCCATGCGGCCGTGCAGGTACTGGGTGCCCCAGCGGTAGAGCGAACCGGTGGCCCGCTGCGCGTTGGAACCGTCAATGAGGCCGTAGGCGTTGCCCTTCAGGTGCCACACGGTCACGCCATCCAGGTTGCGCAGGGCGGCCCGGCGCAGGTAGCAGGCCTGGAACACGGCCCCTACGTTGTTGGCGTGCCGGATTTCGAAGGGCGTCCAGGTCCACTGCACGTTGTATTCGGTCAGGTAGGTTTCCAGGTTCAGGCCCCGCTGCTTGATGGCGTTCAGCACGTAGCGGGTGTTGCCGTCAATCTGGTCGAGCAGGGTGAAAAAGAGCCGGTCGTTGGTGGTGGTCGGCGTGCCCGAGGCGTAGTTGTGCCAGGAGATGAAGTCGAGCTTCGGCCCGCAGATGTCGAGGAAGCTCTCCGTCCAGGCCGGGTTGGCCCAGGTGAGGGCCGGGCCGCCCAGTTTGGCGTCGGGGTCCAGGGTCCGGATGCGGTCGGCGATGCGGTTCACCAGGTTCCATAGCACCGGCAGCTGGCCGACCCGGGCGTAGGTTTCTTCCCGTTCGTTGGTGATTTCCCAGTAGGCCACGTCCCGCTTCACCGAGTCGCGCATGATGACCACCAGGTCGGCAAACAGGTTGATGAATTGTTCTTCCTTGTCGGCGGGCAGCGGCGTGTTGCTGGGACCCATCCAGCTAGGCCACCAGGGCACGTTGAGCATGAGCTTGGCGTCGGCGTAGCCCGTGGCGTTTTCGAAGCCCGCCTTGATCCTGGCCACGTCCCACTTCTTGGTGGTGGCGTCCGTCCAGTCGTCGGGCAGGCCGGCGTGGTGCACGCGGATGAGTTCGGGGTTCAGCTGGGTCAGGTACTGGTTAAAGCCGGCGTTGGCCGTACTGGTCGGGTTGGTGATCTGTTCGTCGTTCACGCCCCACAGCTTGGGGTCTACGGTGCTCACGGTCGTGTTCCAGTCCACGCTGACCTGCACCTGGGCCACGGCGCTTGCTGCCACCAGGCACGTCCATCCCCACACCCATACGGTCTTTCGTAAAAATTTCAAATGCATAGCAGTAATTATGTTGGTTGAAAATGTTAACGGGTATTTTCCTACGCCCGGGCCGCCGGTGGCGGTGGACTTTCCAAAAGGGGGAATGAGCGGGTTACAAGGGAGGTTAAAAAAAGACTATTCCTATTATATGTGAAAATAGTCATATTTTTTCAAACCATACCAACAACGTGTCCGCTTCCCCCCGGCTTACAAGGGTACTTTTACGCATTCCGGAATTATTATCATTAACACGCCCCTGCCAATCCTGTTAACAGTATTTCTGCTGCTGACCGATTCGCCCGGTGGAGTGATTACTCGTATTGATTACCACGCAGACACGGAGAAAAGAGAACCGGGGAAGGATAGGGTTTAAACCCTATCCTATGGATATTGCGTGTGCGTACGCCGATTTCGCCCTGATCAAATTACGCGCAGCCTATCCGTAGGGTAGGGTTTAAACCCTACCCCTCCTGCGGCCTCCTTCCCTAGAACCCCTTGTTCTGGTCCCCCTGCAACGCCGGGTTGGCGTCAATTTCGGTTTGCGGAATGGGGAAGAGTTCGTTTTTATCCTTGGTGAAGCCCCGGTTGGCCATCACCTGGTCGGCAATGCCCCAGCGGATGAGGTCAAACTTGCGGATTTGCTCACCGGCCAGTTCCACCCGCCGTTCCTGCCGGATCCACTCGGTCACCTGGGCCGGGCCGGCAGCGGGGTCGCGGGGGAGCAGGATGGTGCCGGTGGGGTCGGCCCGGCGGCGCACCTGGTTGAGGTACGCGGCAGCCTCCGCCGTGCGGCCCGATTCGTTAAGGGCTTCGGCGTGCATCAGCAGCACGTCGGCGTAGCGCAGCACCCGCATGTTGATCTCCGACTGCACGTCTTCCTGCTTCTTGCCCGCCACCACCTCGTCGTGCTGGTACTTGCGCCAGGCGTACCCGAAGCCGGTGGTATCGAGGGGGGCGCCGTTGACCAGCGTGTAGGGGCCGTAGAAGGTCTTCTCAAAGCGGGGGTCGCCCTTCTCGAAGGCCCTGACCAGTTCGAGGGAAGGCAGGCCGTTGCCGAACGGGGTAAAGCCGGGTACGCCGTACTGGGCCGCGCGGAAGGTCATTTCGCCGTTGCCGGGCTGGTCTACCGACCAGAACGAACCGAGGTTGATTTCAAACTGCACTTCGAACAGCGATTCGGCGTTGTTCTCGTTCTTCTCCGAAGCATTGTCGCGGAAGTCGGCCACCAGGCTGTACTCCTTCGTGTCAATCACTTCCTGGAACTTGGCGGCGGCATCGGCCCACCTTTCGCGGAACAGGTACACCTTGCCGAGCATGCCCTTGGCGGCCCCGCTGGTGGCCCGGCCCAGGTCCACGCGGGTGTACTCCGACCGCCTGGGCAGGTTGTCTTCGGCAAATTCCAGGTCTTCGATCACCTGGGCGTACACTTCGTCAACCGAAGCCCGGGGAATGGAAGCCTCGTCGGCTTTGAGCACCCGGGTGACCAGGGGCACGCGGCCGAAGTTCTGGATGAGGGTAAAGTAGTAGTACGCCCGCAGGAAGTACGCCTCGCCCAGCACGCGGTTTTTCAGTTTGTCTTCCATCGGCACCCCGGGCACGCGTTCCAGCACGGTGTTGGCCCGGAAGATGCCCTGGTACAAGGCGCTCCACAGGGCGCTGTGGTTGCCGCTGCTGGCGGTGTAGTTAAAGTTATAGTATTCCCGTTCGGCCGCCGGCAGCTTGGGCGTGGGCCGCATGTCGTCGGAGGTGAGGTCGGAGAGCAGGAAGTACTGGTTGTTGTAGAGGCCGGCGTTTTGCAGCGTGGCGTACACGGCGTTCACGGCCGCCACGGCCTGGTCAGCCGTTTTGTAAAAGGTGGGCGTCGAGAGGTTGTTGGGGTTCTTCTGGTCCAGCAAATCCTTTTCGCACCCCAGCGGCAGCCACAGGGCCCCGGCAATGGCAACGGTTCGGAAGAATGACTTCATATGGTAGATGAGTAAATTCATTGGTGTACAGGCAGTAAATGGAAAATGGATAATTGAAAATGTAAAATGGCGGGTCCGGTCATTGTCAATTTTTCATTTTTAATTTTCAATTGACCTAAAACCCTACCTGCACGCCCAGAAGCAGCGTGCGGGCCTGGGGGTAGTTGCCGTAATCCACGCCCAGGTTGAGGTTGGCCGTGCCGGGTTGGGCAAACGTGCCGATCTCGGGGTCGTAGCCGGTGTATTTGGTGAAGGTCAGCAGGTTTTGGCCCGTGGCGTAGATCCGCACCGTGGACAGGCTGTTGTTGCCCACGCGTTGCAGCAGGCCCGCCGGCAGGCTGTAGCCGACGCTCAGGTTCTTCACCCGCAGGAAGGAGCCTTTTTCGATGAAGCGGTCCGACTCGCGGCGGTTCTGGTTGGGGTCGCCGTTGACGGCGCGGGGCATCCGGCCGTCGCCGGGCTCCTCGGCCGAACGCCAGCGGTTGAGGGTTGCGGTGCCGTTGTTGAAGTTGTTGACCATGCCCTCGGTCCAGTAGCGGATGCCGTTGTAAATGTCGTTGCCGTGCACGCCTTGCAGGAGCAGCGTCAGGTCGAAGCCCCGGTAGCTGGCGTTGCCCGACAAGCCGTAGGTGAGTTTGGGGAACGGGTTGCCGATCCGGGTGCGGTCGAGGCTGTTGATCACGCCGTTGTTGTCGAGGTCGCGGAAGCGGATGTCGCCCGGGGCGGCCTTGTCCTGGTACTTGGTGGCGGCGTTGCCGTCCAGCTCGTTGTAGGCGTTGATCTGGTCGGCGTCCTGGAAGATGCCGTCAGTCACGTAGCCGTAGAAGTAGCCCATCGGCTGGCCTACCTCCGTGCGGGTGAGGCTGGCCCCGCCGCCCGACCGGGGAAAGGTGCCGCCGCCGATGGGCCGGCCGCTACCCAGGGAAGTCACTTCGTTGCGGATGGTGGTGAGGTTGCCCGACACGCTGTACTGGAAGTCGCCGGCCGACTTGCGGTAGGTAAGGGCCATTTCCAGGCCGCGGTTGCGGACCGAACCGGCGTTCACGAACGGGTCGGTGCCCACGCCGGTGATGCGCGGCACGGGCACCCGCACCAGCATGTCACCCGTTTCGTTGTTGAAGTAATCCACCGTGGCCGTGATCTGGTCGTTGAACAGGCCCAGGTCGAGGCCGATGTTCTGCTGCGTGGAGGTTTCCCAGCGGATGTTCTCGGCGGGCATGGAGGTGGGCGTTACGCCGGTCACCAGGGCGCCCCCGAACAGGTAGTTGGCCGTGTTGATGAGGGAGGCGTCGAACTGGTAGTCGCCGATCTCCTGGTTGCCCACCTGCCCGTAGCTCACCCGCACCTTCAGGTCGCTCAGGAAGGGCACGGCCTGCATGAACGCCTCCTCGCTGATGCGCCAGCCCACGGAAGCCGACGGGAACGTGCCCCAGCGGTTGGAGGGGGCAAACCGGGACGAACCGTCGCGGCGGACGTTGACGGTGAGCAGGTACTTGCCGGCAAAGCTGTAGTTGACGCGGCCCAGCAGGGAACGCAGCCCCCAATTGGTGCGGTTGCCGCCGGTGGTTTTGGCGAGGGTGGCAGCGTCGAGCACCCGGATGTCGTTGCTGGGCGTGGCCTGGCCGCTGCCGAAGAAACCGCGCTGCGTGGAAGACTGCTCGGTGTAGCCGGCCAGCACGGTCACGTCGTGCCGGCCGAGCGACCGGGCGAAGGTCAGCGTGTGCTCGTAGAGCAGCGAGGTTTCGGTGGCGTTGAACTCACTCACGGAAGAACGGAGGTTGCGCAGCTGGCCCATCTGGTAGGTGGGCGTAAAGGTGTTCGTGTTGCCCACAATGTCGTCCACGCCCACGTTCAGCCGGTAGGTCAGCCCGTCCACGAGGCTCAGGTCGGCGTACACGTTGCCCAGCAGGCGGCGGCGGTCCGAGCGGTTGACGTTCAGGCTCATCACGCCCACCGGGTTTTCGGCGTCCTGCCCGTCGTCCTTGGTCGGCCCGGCAAAACCGCCCTCCGCGCCGGGGTCGTACACCGGGATGGTGGGGGCCTGCTTGAAGGCGTGTTCGAGCAGGGTGCGGCTGCCGCCCAGTTCGCGGTTGTTGCGCGAGGTGGTGAACGACAGGGATTGCCCGATCTTCAGCCGCCGGCTGAGGGTAAAATCGGTGTTGACGCGGAAGGAGTACCGCTTGAAGTCGGTGCCCACCATGATGCCCTGCTGGTCGAAAAAGCCGCCCGACACGTTGTAGGTGGCCTTGGCGCTGCCGCCCGATACGCTCAGGCTGTAGTTCTGGATGGGGGCCGGGCGCAGCAGTTCGCTCTGCCAGTCGGTGTTCTGGGCCAGCACGTTCTCGTCGGCCAGCCGGGCGATGGGCGGCAGGCCGGCGTTGGCGTTGGATTCGTTGCTCAGCGCGGCGTACCCGTACGAATCGAGCAGGTCGAGCTTGCGCCAGGCCGACTGCCCACCGTAGTAGGCGTCGAAGAACACCTTGGGCGGTCCCTCCTGCCCCCGCTTGGTGGTGATGATGACCACGCCGTTGGCGCCCCGGGAGCCGTAGATGGCCACGGCCGAGGCGTCTTTGAGCACGTCAATGGTGGCGATGTCGTTGGGGTTGATCGTAGCCAGCACGTTGGTATTCACGCCCGAGCCGCCTTCGGTGCCCGAACTGTTGTTGAGCACGGGCACGCCGTCAACCACGTAGAGCGGTTCGGAATTGTTGATGGTGCCCAGGCCGCGCACCCGCACGCTGGCCCCGGCGCCCGGCGCGCCGCTGTTCTGGGTCACGACCACGCCCGAGAGCCGCCCTTGCAGGGCCTGGTCGGGGCTGGTGAGCGGAATGCCGCGCAGCTGCCCGGTGTTCACCGAGGCCACCGCGCCGGTGAGGTCCCTTTTCTTCTGGGTGCCGTAGCCCACCACCACCACTTCGCCCAGCGCCTTCACGTCGGACGCCAGCTTTACGTCAATGGTGCCCCGGTTGCTGATGGGCACCTCCTGGGTGAGGTAGCCGATGAAGGAGAAGACCAGCGTGCCGCCCTCAATGGCGTCGGGCACGTTGAGGGCGTAGTTGCCGTCGGCGTCCGTTGTGGTGCCGGTGGTGGTGCCTTTGAGCAGCACGTTCACGCCGGGCAGCCCTTCGCCCTTCTCGTCGCTCACGCGGCCGGTGACTGTGACGGCCGCCGGCGCCGCCCCTTCGAGCGGCAGGAAGCCGGTGGCGGCCTTGCGGAGCACGATCTGCTTGCCCACCACTTCGTACACCACCTGCACCGGCCGGAACAAGCCGTTGAGCACGTCGCCCAGCGGTTCGTTGCGGGCCTGCACGCTGATCCTGCGGCTCACCTCCACCACCTGCGGGCTGTAGATGAACTTCACGTCGGCCACCTGCTCGATGCGCCCGAGCACACTTTCCATGGTTTCCTTGTCGGCCACCAGCGAAATCTTCTTTTGCAGCGATTCCTGGGCCTTTGATTCCACGGCCAGGGCCACGGTGGCGCCGGCCAGCAGCATCAGTACGGGGAGTACGGCAATTCTCATAACGATCAAGAAAACAGGCTTGACTTGTCGTGGTTTTTTCATACCTTTTAATCGTTTTTTGTTGAAACTCAGTAGGGTTCGGCAAAAACAATCCCCTTCACCTCGCGGAGGTGCTACAGTCAGTCAGTCGAAAGGGGATCAGCTTCGTGCGGGTGATGGTGGCACATCACCCGCACTTTTTTTACTCGGAAAGCGGCATTGGTAAATTGAAAATTGACAATTGAAAATTAAAAATAGGCGGCACTTCACTCGTCCGTACGCCCGTTCCCCTCCCCCGCCCTTCCGAACATCGAGCATCCAACATTGAGCATCGTTCCTCCCTCCTACTGCCCGCACCCCCGGCCCGTGATCACGGCGCGGTCGGCTTCGATGCGGTACGTGACGCCGATGGTCCGGCAGATGAGGTCGAGCTTGACGGCGAAGGGCTCATCGGTGAACGAGGCGGTGATGTTGCAGCCCTTGAGGGCGCCGGCTTCGTAGGTGATGGGGATGGAATAGGCTTTTTCCATGCGGGCCAGGGCCGCCGTCACGGGCGTGTCGCGGAAGACAAAGTCGGTATCGGGCACCGGCACGGGCTGCGTTTCCGCGCCCTCCCCGGCCTCCGACTGCACCACCTGCGCATCGGCCGCCCGGTACACGGCCTGTTGGTTGGGGGTCAGCACCACGGCCGGCGCCCCGGTGGTGTCGGTGAATACCGATACCCGGCCGGTCTTCACCCGCACCGTCACGTGGGCGTCGCGCGGGTCGGCGGCGACGTGGAAACTCGTGCCCAGCACCTTGGTGACCAGTTTGCCGGCGTACACCAGGAAGGGCTGCTGCGGGTTTTTGGTCACCTCAAAAAAAGCTTCTCCCGCCAGGAACACTTCCCGCTTGCCGGCGGCAAACCGGCGGGCGTAGCGGACGCGTCCCCCCGGTTGCAGGATCACGGTGCTCTGGTCGGGCAGGTTCACCAACAGCGGCCGGTCCGAAGCATTGACGCGTTCCACGAGTGCCGCCGCTGCGGGCGCGGCTTCGCGTTGCGCCACGGGTGCCGGCGGCCGTCCCGCGCGGTCCGGCCCGTACCCCCACCACAGGCCCAGCACGAGCACCACCGAGGCGGCGGCTGCCACCCAGTAGCCGGTCCACGGCCGGCGCGGGGCCTGGGGCGTGACCAGGGACCGCTCCGGGGTTTCGGCTTCGTCGGCCCGGGCCAGGATGGCGGCAATGGCGTGCCCGGCCTCGGCCTCGCCGAGTTCCCCGGGCGGGTCGGCGCGGAGGGCGAGTACGATCTGCCGGGCCTGCTCCAGGGTTTGCCGTTTGCCGGGATGCTCCCGCAGCCAGGCTTCCCAGGCCGCGTCTTCGGGAGGCGTGGGGGCGAGTACCCAGCGCCGGAAACGGGGGTCCAGCACGAAGTCTTCTACCTGGTAGGGTTCATAACCAAACATACGGGGCGTCACTTAAAAGGGTAGACATGAGACGTTAGACATGAGATGTCAGACAAGAGACCGGAGACGCGGGTCCTGGCGGGGCAGGAGACGCGGGCCTGGTCACTGGTCGGCTGCAAATGAAATGGGTATTGGGTTTGGTGTTGGCGGGGGCTTGCGCCTACAATGGAGAATAGGCAAGCCGGGGCGGCTTCTACCCTTTTTCGTGCAACTATTTTTAAAAAATTTTATAAGGAGAGGATGCGGCGGGGGATAGGGTTTGGGGGAGGGCGGGGTTTGGAGGGGGATAGGGTTTAAACCCTATCCTACGGATATTGGCGTGGTGCTTCCTTGAAGTGT
>CADCTQ010000500.1:7925-8855 GCA_902805615.1 uncultured Cytophagales bacterium | reverse complement strand
GTTGTGCGCCAAGTCAGCCACCCCGAACGCCGGCTCAAACAAAAAGCTGGTGAACATGCCCGTCGAGACGATGACCCACTCCGTGCGCGTTTGCCCGCGCAGCAGGTCGCGCACGTCCAGCTGCTCGTCCCACAAATCTTGGGCGCTGCCCCGGCCAATGAGGTCGTAGTCAAGACCAAACTGCCAGGGAAAGTAGCGCACCACTCCGGCTTCGAGCACGGCGCGGGCTAGCTTGAGCTGGGTACCAGCACCGCCCACAAACCCGGTGCATCCGATGACGGTGTGAAAATTTTTGAACAACGCGGCCAGCGTGGCCGGTGAGTTGGCCGCGAGGTCGCCGGGCAGGAAATTGATGCCCAAGGCCTGGAGCGCGGCCAGTTCCCGCTGCTTGCCGGGGTCGGTGGAAGCGATTGTGGACGGGCGCAGCAGCACAGTAAGGGTCGTGCCCGGCAGCCGAGCGGCATGCCGGGCTACGTGGCGCAGCACGGCCGTGCCAAGTTCGCCCGCGCCCAGAATAAGGATGGCAGTTGGTTGCATAGTCAAAAGTTGGAGGGGCAGGCACGGTAAAACCGCTTCCACCACCGGTGATTAGGAGCGAGCAAAGGTACGTGCCCGCCCAATAGGTGAGACTATGCAAATCAATCAGGAAACTGCAAAAATCAAGTTATTCCGCCGAATAGCGCTGGGCGTAGCACCGACGTTTTTCTTGAAGAAGTTAATGAAATGCGGCAATTCTTCGAACCCCAGGCACCAGGCAATTTCCGACACGTTCCACTGAGTATGCGTCAGCAGTACCTTGGCTTCCTGCGTGAAGCGGGCCGCTAGCAGGGCCGAGGTAGTTTGTCCGGTGGTTCCCTTGAGGGCCTTGTTCAAATGGTTGACATGCAACGACAACTGGTCGGCAAAGTCAACGGGAAAGCGCAGACGCAC
>CADCTQ010000500.1:0-7915 GCA_902805615.1 uncultured Cytophagales bacterium | reverse complement strand
ACTCGCTGCTCGGGGACTACAATTGGAAACTGACGCTCCAGCAATTCCAGAAACAAGACGGCGATACGGGCGGCGGCGTTGGCGGGCGGCGGGCTGGTGGCAACTGGCTGCAGGCGCAGGGCCCTGTGAACCAGGTCAAGCGTCGCATTGCGCAGCACATCGTACTTGAATACGTAATCGGATTCTAGTTCCTCCAGCATTTTCACGAAAACGTTGGCCATCAGTTGGTACTGACCGTCGGTCAGTTGGAACACGGCTTGGCCGCCGGGTCGGAATACGGGAATTTCTGCCACTGGTAGCGACGCCACGCGTGGGAGAAAGTCTTCAGTAAACACGCAAAATAAGGCGGCTTGCTTCGCCTCGTGAAACTCCCAGTGGTAGGGTACCTGAGGGTTGCTGAACACGAGGGCATTGCGCTCAACCCGGATGGATTTATCGGCGTAGTGGTAGGTGCTGGGTCCCGGCAGCAGGCTAATTTTATAGAATTGCTTGCGTCCGAAAGAGGAACATTTAGTTTCCGCCTCGGCCACGTCCTCCAGTCGAAACACATTAAAATGGCCCATCCCCAACAGGACCGGCTCCGGAATCAGGTTCAGGCAGCGCTGGTAAAAATCTTGGATTGTTTGTGTCTTCAGCATCTGGCAAAGCTACAAAAAACAAAGCGGTGCCCCTATAGGCAACAGGCGGCGACACAGTCGGAATCCAGTCACGAGGGAGAGCCCTAACCATGGACTTTGTTCGGCTTAACCAGACCACTTCAACTGAGGTGGTCCGGTAAAAACAGACAGTGAGCTAAGATAGGTTGGTTTGGAGATTTTGTTTGAGCTGGTTCATTTGCAGTTGCCAGCGCATGCTTACCTGCCAGAGCAGGTAGCCGTTGTTTTCTTCGGGCTGCTAATAGGCAAAAACCGGGGGCTTACGCACAGTGGTTATCAGTTAGGGCCGCCCGAATCAACTCGAAGTCGGCGGGTGGTATTTGGAGGCAGCCAAACCGAAAACTGTAGCCCCACTGCTTTTTGTCTTTGATAAACGTCAGGTGCTCCAGCAACGGCTGAATGGGCTGCTCGGTGACGGGCTGATACTGCACTTTGCGCCGAAAGGGTTGAAAATCGGCGTTTACACTCACCTGGAACACCGGCCCGTCGCTCACTTCGCCCAGGGCGACAAAGCATTGGCAGGGAGCGGCTTGGCCAAACGTCAGCTTGGGGGCGTATACGACGAGTCCGTCGCCGGGCTGCATCCGACGCAAAGGGCCGGGCTTGCCGTGGTTGGCCTGCGCAATCCCTTGCTCGACGCCGTGACGGGCGTGGTCGCGGCTTGCCACCACCACCCAATACCGGGGCTCGCTCATGCGCCTGGCGTCTCTTGCAAGGTCATTAACCCATCGAATCCTTTGGCCGGCGGATTGTTCGGATCGGCATAAGTACTGTTAGCCGTCCAACATTTTTCGAGTGCAGCGGTGGTGTTTTTTAAGCCTTTTTCGTTCCACACCTGAACGTATTGTCTGATTGATTCCTGTACGGTTTGCGAGTTCATCATTGAAGTCTCCTCGTAATTTAAAGATTTAGCTTCAGCATTAAAGGGTATAATTTGCTGAGCAATAGCATGCTGCCTGCTTGCAAAAAATGTCGCCGTTGCATGCCCAATGCAATGATCTCATGTAAGTCCCTGGGCATGTATTTTTCAAAGAGCTTTTTTTCCTCACCGGTCAAGTCCGGAGGTTGCGTTTCTTCCGCCATTATCAATTGTCGTTTTACTGTGAACGTGCACATTCGTATCGAGCCTTTAAGCCTTCTGCACCGGCAGGCTTTTCAAGCCAAAGCCTTTGTTTTTCAAATTTCAGCCCCAGCCGCCACCGGGTATTGGTAACGTTGGATTTCATTTTTTCCGGTGGCCCGTTCTTCCCAATGGCCCGGTGAAAAGCAAAGAGGCGGTGCCCCAAGCGGCATTTGAGGCAACCGGAAGAAGATGAAAAGAGAGTGATACCCACCCGCTACTCCCCTGCCCTCTCATTCCGGTCCAACCCCTGATTCTCATCCAAGTCTCTTCTTGCCCACTCCAGCATACTGTGAGGATGTTGAAAAGCGACTCCAAATAGTTGAAGACTTCAGGTTGGGTTGCTGCCCGAAAACGGATTTTCGAAGTCATCAAAATGCCTTTGGCGTCCCGGCTGGTTGGTTTTACGGCTTGCTAACCTTAAAGACCCAGCGCAGCCAGCTACACCCGCGCCGGGCAGGTGGAGAGCAGTTCCGTGTGGTGCTCATGCACGAGCACGTTGTGCTCAAATTTGACGAAGCCCACATCTTCCCGCCCCGCCATGCACTCGATGGCAATGGCCATGCCGGCTTCTATCCGGGTTTCATTGCTGGGCACCAGCCACGGCGACTCCCACCCGATACCGTACGAGTGGCCGTGCAGTGGGTACCCGCAGAATATGTCGCGGGCGGTTAGTACGTCCAGCACGGTGGTGTAGAGGCCGGCGGCGGTGATACCCGGCCGGCAAGCCGCCACGCCCGCCTCAATGGCCGCAATGGCGCCGTCGTATACCTCCTTCTGTTCGCGGGTCCAGCGGCCACCGGTTACTACGGAGCGCGAAAAATCCCAGGTGTAGCCTTCGGTGGCCGCGCCGTACATGTCGCAGTGGAAAATGTCGCCGGCGGCGAGCGGGCGGGTGGTCCACTGCGGAGCCATGCCGTAGGCGTAAAAAGCGGTATGTGGCCCCGAAGCGCAGGCAGCGTCAATCATGGCCGCGCCCCGGCGGATGGCCACATCGTAGGCGGCGGCCACGGCATCGGCTTCTGTGTTGCCGGGGATGGCGGCGGCTTTCATCATGGCCTCCATCGCCCGGTTGCCCACCTCGGCCGACTCACGCAGCAGCTCAAATTCAAACGCCGACTTGTGGGTACGCAGGCTCTCAATGGCCTTGTCCAGGTCCACAAATTCCAGGTCGCGGCCCACTTCCAGCAGGCGGCGGTAGATGCCGGCCACCAGCCAGGGGCCGGCCACCAGTCCGATTCTGGCTTGGCCCAGGCCCATTTTCTGAAGCGTTTGCACCACCATATCGGGCACGAAGCCCGCCGCCGGGCGCACGTCTTGCACGGCAATAACGTCGGTGCGCACCACCGCCGTATCGGTTATCAGCACGGGCTCCCCAGTAACGGGAATAATGACGGCGGCATGCGACAGGCCCGACCAGTTGCCCGACAAGTCGGGGCAGTACGGAAATACCGGGCTGTAATTGGCGAGGTAGATAAGGTCGTTGGCGGTATCAACGGGGCCTCCGCCCTTGCCCCAGACCACCAGGGCCTCCACGCCCTGCGCTTTAGCCAGCGCCTGGGCGCGGGTCCATCGGTGTTCGTACTCGCTGCGGGGAGTGCGGTTCGTCAGCATATTCTTTCTGGATCTAGGTGAGGAGTAATGCAAAATCAGTGGGACAAAATTGCCGACTTCCGCCCCCACACCCAATAAGCCAGGTTAAGAAACGCGCTTAAACCAGATTAAGAAAACGGCTCAATATGCGGCCGGATTTTGCTGAGATACTCGGGCGTGACCCCCAGGAATGATGCAATATGCTTCTGGGCAAATCGCTGGCTCATATTGGGATATTTCTGCAGAAACGCGGTGTAGCGCTGCTCCGCCGTGAGCGAATAGATACCGAAAATACGCTCCTGCAAGGCCGTGTAGGCCCGCTGAAACATAATGCGGCTGAACCGCTCGTAGGTGGGCACGGCTTCATACAGTGCCTGCGTACCGGCATAGTCAATCTGAAGCAGTTCGCTGTCTTCGGTGGCTTCAATGTCCCAGGTGGCGGGGGTGCCTCCCAGAAAGCTCGCGTGGTCGGCCGCCCACCAGTCATCCACGGCAAAGTACAGCACATGCTCCACGCCGCGAAGGTCGGTGATGGAGCACTTGAGCGCCCCGGCCACCACAAATGACTCAACCAAGCACCGGTCGCCGGCCTGCAGAATCAGCTGCCGCTTCCGGACCCGCCGGTACCGAAACTGGCGCACAATGTGCTGCTGCTCGGCCTCCGTCAGGAGTACGTGCCGGCTGATATTTTGCACCAAGGGCAGATACGGGTGGGGAAACATACAGTAGTAGGACTTAGGTGAATTGACAATTAAGGTTGTTGTAACTTGAAGTATCGGTAGATAGGATAATTCTGATAGAAAAGTTGAGCAGGGGTTTGGTTGTTGGTTCCCTGGTGAGGCCGCTTGGAAGATCCACTAACCGCGTATTTCACCGGAGACAAATTACCAGCCGAGGGGAAGCCGCTCGCACCGATCTGCTCGCAGGGAAGTGAGCGATGAGTTGCCTAACAGGAACTGGCATTGCTAACGTACCCGTGCCCACACAATCCGAATCTCCGTGCCATCCGGGCGCTGGAAGTTTTCCGTCATCGTATCGCCTGTTACCACCAGCTTAAGGTCGGCCCGGGTACGTACACTGCCAATCCAGTTAGGAAAGGTTGAGCCATCGACCCGATTGCCATTGAACTCACCACGCTCATCAACCGTGTATTGACCGTAGAAGGCAATGCTGCCTGCCATCGCGGCCTGGTTCTCCTCAGGCGTACCCTGTCCACGCACGTCCGACTTGAATGCAGGAATGCCAGGGTCATGCAACACTTCGAGGTACTGCATATTCTCGGTAAATACGAGCCGGCCCGCTGGGTTTGGCCCATAAGCGGGTACATTTCTGCCCTCGGGATCAATCTGGGCTGATAAGGGCTTCCATATTCCCAATACCTGGTTTTTCGCCCCGGCAGGTGCCGTTTCCTGGCCCGGCTTTTTGGATTGGCAGGCAGGGAACAACGCTGCGCCCAAAAAGAGGGCAGCTGATAAAAAACCAATTCGCCTCTTTCTCATCGCCATGATATTAAAACGATAACGACCTTTTCTTTACGAAAGGATTCTGTAGCGGTGCGTGTCTTATTAACCACTACTTAATCTACATCCGTTGAGTAAGCGATAGCCTGCTGGGCATCGAGCACCGCGAGCCGGTCAACCAGCGCTGCGCGTACCTGTGTGTAGGCTCCACGTCCCAAAGTAAGGCGCTTGGGTGCCGGATGGCGGTCCACCGAATCCAGCATGGCCAGTACAATTTTGTGCGGGTCACCGGGCAAGGGAAAGGTCTCGTCCTCCACTGCCTGTCTCACTTCGCCGGCAGGGGTATTCTCGTATGCCGGCAGCGGTGGGGCTGACACCCTTCCACCGCCAAAGTTCGTTTTCGCCGGTCCCGGCTCAAGGATGGTGAACTCGATGTGAAATGGCGCGACTTCCTGGGCCACGGCCTCCACGAACCCTTCAATGCCCCATTTAGTGGCGTGATACAGGCTGAAGCTCGGGTACGCTATTTGCCCGCCTTCAGACGATACTTGCAGGATACGCCCACCCCCCTGAGCCCGCAGATGCGGCAGAGCAGCGCGAATGACCTGGATTGAACCTACTAAGTTGGTAGCCAGCTGCTGCTGAATCTGGTCGTCGCTTACTTCTTCGGCGGCTCCGAACAGCGCATAGGCCGCGTTGTTCACAACCACGTCTATGCGCCCCAACTCGGCGAAGGCACTGTCGATGGTCTGACGTACCGAGGCTGTATTGGTTACGTCGAGTGCTGCTACCCACAGGCGATGGCCATAGCGGGCCTTGAGGTCATCCAGGGCGCTCACCCGGCGCAGGGTCGCGGCCACCCGATCTCCGCGTTCCAGTAATTGTTCAGTCAGCAATCGGCCAAAGCCGGTTGAAGTACCCGTAATGAACCATGTCTGCATAATTTTAAGTGTCTAAAGTACGACACAAAAGTATTGGCTTTCTGCCCACCAATGCTGACCCGATTCAAGCCAATGCTGACCCCGTTCAAGCATCGCGGAGCGAGGAGGGCAAACAGTGGGCGTGCCGGCGAAAGAAACGCGTAAAGTGGGTCGCTTCTTCAAACCCTAAGCTGTAGCTGATGTGGCTGATTGGCCAGTCGGTGTGGTAGAGCAGGGCACGGGCCTCCTGCATCAGGCGCTCAGCCAATAGTTGAGTGGTTGTTTTGCCGGTCGCGACCTTCAATACCCGGTTGAGGTGGTTGACGGTTACGGCCAGTTGGTCCGCAAATCCCTGCGCCGTGTGCAACTCCAGCCGCTGAGCGGGCGAAAAAAGAGGAAACTGCCGGGCCAGCAACGCCTGAAAAGCACCGACGAGCCGGGCCGAGGCCGTAGATGGCCATATCCCGCGGTCCGGCGGGGCTAGCTTTAGCGCTTCGTGCGCGCAGGTCACCACGTAATGGAAGAGCAAGTCGTACTTATGGGCATAGGTAGAATCCTGTTCAGTGAGCATCTTCTCGAAAAGCTCGCCGAACGTGGTTCTCTGTTGTGGCGTGAGGTAGATAAATGGTTCGTGCGCTGAAAAAACACCCAATGCCACCGAATTCGATGGCGTATGGGCGGGCAAAAAATCAGCGGTAAATAAACAGCAATACCCCTGACAATCGCCGTGAATTTCCCAGCGGTAGGGCAAATGCGTATCCGTGAACACCAACGCGTGCTGCCCCGGCTCCAGACGGCGATGCTGGTCGCCGTAGTGGTAAGTGGCGTGGCCAGTCGTAAGCACAATCTTAAAGAAATCCTTACGGCTATAGGTTGCCGATGGAGCAGGGTCGGCGCAAAAATCCTCCAACCGGTACACGGTGAAGTGCCCCCCATCCCGCAAGGTGCCTGGCGGTCGTAGCAATGGCTTGCTTGGCGTGTAAAAATCGGTTAGTGTCTGGTTGTCAATCATGCATTAAATAAATCGATTAACACAAAGTCAATTTTGTACCGTAGTAAAGTACTGAAAATCAACACGGTTTACTTTACGAGACCCGATCAAATCATTTAATCCGGCACCTCACCGAGGCTGCGCGGTTCGGCGGGCGCCACGCCATTCGATTGCTGACGGAAGCCCTGCATTTGCAAATACACTTTCATCCGCGCCCGCTGGACCCCGCCCAGGGGCCGGTGCTGTTCGAGCGCATGGATGGGGTTGAAAGACAGGCGTTTCTCGAAATACTCACGGCGCCCGTCGCTGAAGGCGTCCTGTACCGGCAGCGAAAGGCGGGCGACGGTACGGTAAGGACTCTGCTCCTCGGGCCACTGAACGGAGGCATCTTCGACTGGCATGGTGTCCAGATTGGTGCATAGCTGGACGCGGATGTCAAATTCAGCTCCGTGACGAGCGAAAAAAACAGTCATTGCGTGGCGGAAAGCATCCTTGTCCTGGCTCGTGTCCACCTTAGGGTCCCCGATGGCCGCGAGTGTTTGCCCGGTCGGGTATGCCGCTACTTTGGCGATGTAGTCACCGTAGCGCACCGGGGCCTGACTGAAATAAGGGTGACTCACCGGGTGCACCGGCGGGCGTCCCATCAGGAGCAGCGTCCCGTTTTCGAGTCCTACTGCTTCCAGCGCGGCTTCCGCGCCACGGGCCGCGTACGAAAGCCCGATGACAACCTGCTCGGGCAAGTGAGGGGTATTGGAGGCTCCGATTCGGAAGTTCGTCAGGAAGGTCCCGGCAGTAGCACTGATGAAGGCCGGGTCGGGAGCCAACACCCAATCCTGGGTCGTCGTCTCGGGGCTACCCGCCACGTGCGGACCTTCGATGCCAAGTACCTTAATGGACATGCCGCGCTGACCGGAGGCTTTGTCAGCAACCGGGTTGCTTGGTCCCTGGGAATAGCGAATCAGCGCGTCGTAGCGACCGGGGCGCGCGAACATGCCCTGGGCCAGTTCGGCGGGCAAGTCGTCGGCAACCACCAGTTCTCCTTTCAGCAAGCCCGTTGCCTTGGCGTGGGTGGCGCGCATGGCCTCGCCGTGTTTTTTGCGCACCGTCTCGGCCATCTCCGTCATCATCCTGCCAATTTTGTCGATTGTCTCAGCCTCGTCCCTGGGCGTCTGTTC
>CADCTQ010000499.1 GCA_902805615.1 uncultured Cytophagales bacterium | reverse complement strand
GTCTTCGGAGAGGTGAAAACTGATGCCCCCTTCGCCGACGTGCTCGATCACGTTGCGGCAGATCTCGGAAACGGCGGTGGCGTACTTGGTTTGGGTGGGCAGGCTGATGCCCGTCAGCTCGGCGAGTTGCCGGGCCCGTTTATAGGCCACCACCACGTCCAGCTCGGTGGACAGGGGCACTTTCACCACGTTCTGAAAAATGTACTTGTTCATGCGGATTATTTCTTGTGCTTGGCGGCGATTACCAGTACGTCGTCCGTCTTGCGGGTAAAATCCTTGTAGAGCACGCCGGCAATTACGCTGGGGTCGTGGTTCTTTAAACCGGGGTATTTGCCCAAGTCCCACCGCGCCTTGATTCCGTCCGAATGCAGGATCAGCAGGCTCGAAGGGTCCCAGGCGTTGGGGTGGTCGCTGAGGACCGAAGGCCGGTTATTGCCCAGCATCCCGTTGTAGGAAATCAGGCTTTTGACGGTGTCGGCCGCGTGGATCTTGCCCATGATGTTGCCGATGCCGCAAAAGGAACTCTGCCGGGTTTCCAGGTCAACCACCGTCACGGCCCCTACCGCGCCCCGGGTTTTGCGGATCGCCTCATGAATGCTCACCAGCGCCTGGCCGGGCGTCTGGTGGGCGCACCGGGCAAATACCTCGGTGGCTTCCCGGGAAGCCAGGTACGCCTCCTCGCCGTGCCCCAGCCCGTCGATGGCGGCAATGGCATACCGGCCCCCCTGGTTCACCACCCACCAGTTGTCGCCGCAAAACGTTTCGCCGGGCTTGGGCACCATCACGGCCCGGATGTCGAGGGAATGGGGGGCGGGCCTGGTACCGGAAGTTTCGGGGAGAAACAGGCGGGAGAGAATGGCCGTGCCCGTGGCCGGCTGCGAAAACAGGTCAAAGTCGTCGGAGAGCCGCCGGACGGCCCCCAGGCCCTCCCCTTTCGAGCCGGCCGTGGACACGCCGTCTTCCAGCATGCGCAGCGGGTCACGCATGCCCGGGCCCGTATCCAGGCACAGCAGTTCGATCCCGGCGGCTGCGCCGTCGTCCCCGAAGACGGGTTTGACCAGCAACTCGCCGCCCTGGGGCGTGTGTTTGAGCAGGTTGGAAATCAGTTCGGAAACGATGATGTCGATTCGCCCCAACTGGGCCGTTGAAAATCCGAGGGATTCGGCCAGCTTGTGAATATCCTTTTTGAGGGTATAGGCAAAGCTGCGGTCCGTGAGGGCAAAACGCTGGTGGGCACTAAACGGCATTTTTCCAACGGGTTATGGTAACGGTGGTTCCTTCGCCTACGGTACTTTTGATGTCAAATTCATTGACCAGCCTTTTGGCGCCCGGCAGGCCCAGCCCCAGGCTCTTGGCCGTGGAATAGCCGTCCTGCATGGCCAGCCCGAGGTCGGGAATGCCCGGGCCTTTGTCTTCGAACGTGAGCCGCACGCCGGTGGTCCGGTTCGCGCTTACCACTTCGAGGGTGACCGTGCCGCCCCCGGCGTACTTGAGCATGTTGCGGGCCAGTTCGCTGGCGGCGGTAATGAGTTTGGTTTGCCCCAGCAGGCTCATGCCGATCTTGACGGCCAGTTCTTTGACCCGGTTGCGGAACAACACCACGTCCTGTTCTTTTTCGATTTTGAGCGAATCTTTACTGAGTACCATCCTCCGGTTCCTCCCCAGCTTCCTTTACCGCCGTGTCGGGCCCAATCTTTTTGTTGAGCAGTTCCATGCCCCTTTCCACGTTCAGGGCCGTGTACACGCCCGTGAGGGTAAGGCCCAGTTCCACCAGCGTAATGGCCACGGCCGGCTGCATGCCCACCACCACCGTTTCGGCGTCCATGATGCGCGACATGGAGGCGATGTTGCCCAGGATGCGCCCCATGAAGGAGTCCACGATGCTCACGGCCGAAATGTCAATGAGCACCCCGCGGGCGCCGGTCTTGCTCACCATGTGAATCAGGTCGTTTTCCAGCGACAGGGCCAGGCGGTCGTAGAGGTCCACCTGGATGGTCACCAGCAGGAAATGCCCCATCTTGAGAATCGGGATCCGGTCCATGGCTCAGCGGGTTTTGTCGTTGCGTTTCACCTCGATGCTGAGCATGTTGAAAGCCAGCCGCAGGGCGCTGGCCAGGGTGGCTTTGGTTTTCACGCCCGACAGGTCAATGCCCAGGTGCACGATGGTCTGGGCAATTTCGGGGCGGATGCCGCTGATGATGCAGTCGGCCCCCATGAGCCGGGTGGCGCTTACGGTCTTGATCAGGTGCTGGGCCACCAGCGTATCCACGGCCGGCACGCCCGAAATGTCGAGGATGGCAATGCTGCTCTCGGTATTGACGATCTCCTGCAACAGGTTTTCCATCACCATCTGGGTGCGCATGCTGTCGAGGGTGCCGATGATGGGCAGGGCCAGCACGCCTTCCCACACGCGGATGACGGGCGTGGAAATCTCGCCGATCTCGTCGGTCTGGCGGATGATCACTTCTTCGCGGCCCTTGATGTAGGTTTCGAAGGTGACCATGCTCAAGCTGTCGAGCAGTTGGTTCAGGGTCGTCACGGCCTGGTAGAGCAGCCGGGGATCTTCGGCGTATTCTTTTTCGAGCAACTGGTTGAAAGCGGCTTTCAGGCTGAGAATGAACGTGCCCGTTTCGCGGGGCGAAAACCCCTGCCGGGCCCGGGTGATGGAAATGTCGCCCAGAATGTCGGTCACCGGCTCGAATTCCGGGGCGTTGATCGAAGTCCCTTTCCCGCTGCCCACCGCCTTCAGCAGGCCGTCCAGCAGTTCCTGCGACTGCGTGCGGAGGTCCTCGTTGGACAACAGGTCTTCGCGGAGCGTTTCGTCTTCCAACTGCTGGGCCATCCAGACTTCTAAAAGTTGTTTTTTGTTCTTTAAGAGAAATTTTGAAACCTGATCGTTCATGGGGGACTGGTGAAAAAGTGCGCTGGGTGGATGAGGGTAAGGGACGGGAAGGTGAAATTGCGTTAAATATAGGAATCCACCCCCACTTTTACGGGCGGTCGGACCAATTACTTTCGGGCCAGTGGGGGCCCGGTCTAACGCAGGATGTCGTGCAGGGATTCCTCGGTCAGGGGTTTGGTGAGGAAGCCCGCAATGGGATAGCGGCTCGCCCTTTCTTTGTCGCGGGGCAGGAACGAACTGGTACTCATAAAAATGCGGGCGTCGTGCAGGGGCAGCTCCGGCGATTTGGTGAGCTGGTCGAGGAATTCAAAGCCGTCCATCACCGGCATCTTGATGTCGAGAAAAATCAGTTCGGGCAGCTTTTCGCCGGCGGCGGCCATGGCGCGCAGTTTTTTCATGGCCTCCAGCCCGTTGCCGGCCGTGACCACCCGTTTGCCGACCCCGGCGTCCTGTAGCAGCAACCGGGTCAGAAAACAAAAGTTGTCGTCGTCGTCTATCACCATTACCGTTTCGATCTGTGACATTTCTTGCGGGTTTTGCTGGGCGGTGCTGCTTGACTCCACGGTGGTTGCGGGTTTAATGAGTGAGCATGTGTTTTAATGAACGGTCTTTTCCGGAAATTACGTGCATTGGCAAGGAAGGTTTACCACGGAGACACGGAGGGCACGGAGTTACACGGAGAAAAAGGAGCGACTTGTCCGTACGGTTACATGGCCGACGGAAAGTATACCGTGAACTCACTGCCCTTGCCTTCTTCACTCTGCACGGTCATTTTTCCCCCGGCATTGTCAATGATCCTTTTTACCATGAAAAGCCCGATGCCGGAGCCTTCCACGTGGTCATGAAAACGCTTGAACATGGTGTATAATTGCTGCTGGTGCCGTTCACTCATGCCCAGGCCGTTGTCTTGTACGCTGAGCACGACGTAAGGCGCTTCCAGGCGCGTGCGCAGCCGGATGATGCACTCCCGTTCGGGCGACTGGTACTTGATCGCGTTGCTGAGCAGGTTGTAGAGGATGCTCCGGAAGTTCTTCTTGGAAAACTGCAACTGGTGCACCTGGAAGTCGGTCTGGATGAAACAACGCCCGGCCTCCCCCGCGTGGGTGATGTCGGCCATGATGTCCTCGTATGCGTCCTTTACGTTCACGACTTCGTCGGAAAGGCTTTCCTCCAGGTCCTGCTGGAGGCGGCTGATCTCGGTCAGGTCAATGATCGTGCGGTTGAGGCGGGCCACCGAAGCCGTCACCCGGTCGAGCACTTCCTCGATGCCCTCATCGAGGCAATTGGCCCCGGTGATCCTTTTTTTCAGCACCATCATCAGCGCCTCGATGTTGGTGATGGGGGAGCGCAGGTCGTGGGAGGCCGTATAGATGAAATTCTCCAGGTCCCGGTTGGTTTTTTGGAGCTGGTCGTTTTTGTGTTCCAGGGCCTCCTGCTGCCGTTCGGCCAGTTTATCCTGCAACTCTTTTTGCCGGGTGAGGTTGCCTGTGATCTTGGTATAGCCGATGTGGTGCCCGTCGGCCGCAAAGATGGGCGTCAGGGTCACCGTAGCCCAGAACAGGGAACCGTCTTTGCGTTTGCGCCAGTCTTCGGCTTCGTAAGAGCCGTTCCGCAGGGCCAGTTCGAGTTCCTGCCGGGGCAGGCCGGCCTGCTGGTATTCGTCCGGGTGCAGCATGCCGTAGAACTGGCCGATGGCTTCTGCTTCCGTATAGCCTTTGATGCGCTGGGCGCCTGCGTTCCAGGCAATGATGATGCCGTCGGGATCGGTTGCAAAAATGGCGTAGTCCTTGACTTGCTCGATGAAATAGGAATTAAGACTTTCCTTTGAATGAAATGGGTCCATGCGGTCTTGCTTTGCCTCGTTTCACCTTTTACTGTAAACGGCCCTGGAGGTTGCTGCCGGCGCCCTGGCATTTCTCGGGCACCTGCCAAAAAAACGTACCCGGAATCAGTCGTTCTTGCCCCGGCCGGGGCGGGTGGAAAAAGCAACATCCCGCCGGACGTTTGCGGGGTGCAAAGTCCGGCGGGCGTGTTGGGGGCTTCCGGGGGTGAAACCGGCGGCCGTTTCGATTTAATGCGCTTTACCGCTTGTTGATGCGGACGTGCTGCGTTTTCGAGCCCCGCAGTACGTTGACCTGGTACATGCCGCGCGGCAGGGCCGACAGGTCAACCCGGGATTCGCCGCCCGAAAGGCGCTTCCGCTCCTGCAGGAACAGCTTGCCGTAGTTGTCGTACACGCTGATCTGCACCTCGTCATTGCCGCCGTCCGCGAACCGGAGGTTGGCTACCTGGTCGGAGGGGTTGGGGTACACCGTGATCCGGGCGTCGTCGGCATCGGCGTCGCCGCCACTCACCACGGAGAACGTCACCGCGAGGGGAACGCCGGCCGTACCGGTGGCCTTGGCCCCCGAGTAAGGCGTAGCAGTGATGGTGAATTCACCCGACTCGGGGCTCCAGGGGTTGTAAGTCACCGGCTTTTTCAGGTAAGAATCGCCCAGCAGCGAGTAGGGCAGGAAGTTCTCGGTCTGCTTGCGGTCGTTGAGCTGGAGCACCACGCTGCCCACGGCCTGCGGAAACACGTCGGCCCGCACGCTGACCTGGGAAGCAGAAAGGGTACCCAGGTTGATGGTCGAACCCGGCTCGATGGCCTGGATGTCGGCGCCGGTCTGGGCGTTGACCAGCGTAAGGCGGGTCACCTTGCCGGTCGGCAGCAGGACGCTTTCGAGTACGTGGATGACCCCGTTGGTGGCCGCTACGTCGGTAGCCGCTACGTTGCTGTTGTCAACCTTTACGCTGCTGCCGTTGATGGAGACGGTGATGCGGTTGCCTTCCAGCAGGGTAGGTGCGGTAAGGCCGTCGGAGAGGTCGGTGGACAGCACGGCGCCGCCCACTACGTGGTAGAGCAGGATGGGCGTGAGTTGCTCCTTGGTCAGGTCGGCTACGCCACCGATGCCCAGTTGGGTAAACAAGGCACTGAAAGCAGCATTGGTGGGGGCGAACACCGTGAAGGGACCCGCGCCGCGCAGGGCGTCCACCAGTTCGGCCTTAGTAACCGCCTCTACCAGCGTGCTGAAGTTGGGGTTGCCCGCCGCCACGGCCACGATGTCGTTGGGCAGCAACACGCGGTCAATGGCGTGAATCACCCCGTTGTCGGCTTCCACGTCGGGAATCACCACGCTGATGCCGTTGACGGTGACTTTGCCGTCGCGCTTGAGGATGGTCACCAGGCCCTTCTGGAGGGTGGCGGCCGTCTGGCCGGCCTTGAGGGCCGAAGAGGGCACTTCCTGTCCCAGCACGTGGTAGAGCAGGATGGGGGTAAGTTGCTCCTTGGTCAGGTCGGCTACGCCACCCACGCCGAGTTGGGCAAACAGGGCTTTAAAGGCATCGTTGGTGGGGGCAAACACGGTGAAGGGACCCGCGCTGCGGAGGGCGTCCACCAGTTCGGCCTTGGTCACGGCTTCCACCAAAATGCTGAAGTTGGGGTTGCCCGCCGCTACGTCTACGATGGTGTTCGGCTTGACGATGTTGAAGGTCACCGAGAGGGGAACGCCGGCCGTACCCCGGCCCTGGCTGCGCGGGTAGGGCGTAGCGGTGATGGTGTACTCACCCGACTGGGGATTCCAGGGGTTGTAGGTGACCGGGGTTTGCAGGTAAGAGTCGCCCAGCAGGGCGTAGGGCAGGAAGTTCTCGGTCCGCTTGGTGTCGTTGAGCTGGAGCACTACGCTGCCCACGGCCTGCGGAAACACGTCGGCCCGCACGCTGACCTGGGAAGCAGAAAGGCTGCCCAGGTTGATGGTCGAACCCGGTTCGATGGCCTGGATGTCGGCGCCGGTCTGGGCGTTGACCAGCGTAAAGCGGGTCACCTTGCCGGTGGGAATGAGCACCTTGTCCACCACGTGGATGACGCCGTTGGTGGCTGCCAGGTCAGTCCGGCCCACGTTGTTGCCGTCAATGCGCACGCGGTTGCCGTTGATGGAGACGGTGATGCGGTTGCCTTCCAGCAGGGTAGGGGCCGTCAGGCCGTCGGAGAGGTCAGTGGACAGCACGGCGCCGCCCAGCACGTGGTAGAGCAGGATGGGGGTAAGCTGCTCCTTGGTCAGGTCGGCTACCCCTTCGATGCCCAGTTGGATGAACAGGCTGCGGAAAGCGGCGTTGGTGGGGGCAAACACGGTGAAGGGGCCCGCGCCGCGCAGGGCGTCCACCAGTTCGGCCTTGGCAACGGCTTCCACCAGCGTGCTGAAGCGGGGATTTGAGGAGGCCACGGCCACGATGTCGTTGGGCAGCAGCACGCGGTCAATGGCGTGGATCACCCCGTTGCTGGCTTCCACGTCGGGAATCACCACGCTGATGCCGTTGACGGTGACTTTGCCGTCGCGCTTAAGGATGGTCACCAGGCCCTTCTGGAGGGTGGCGGCCGTCTGGCCGGCTTTGAGGGCCGAAGAGGGCACTTCCTGTCCCAGCACGTGGTAGAGCAGGATGGGGGTAAGTTGCTCCTTGGTCAGGTCGGCCACGCCGCCCACGCCGAGTTGGGCAAACAGGGCCTTGAAGGCATCGTTGGTGGGGGCAAACACGGTGAAGGGACCCGGGCCGCGCAGGGCGTCCACCAGTTCGGCCTTGGCAACGGCTTCCACCAAAATGCTGAAGTTGGGGTTGCCCGCCGCTACGTCTACGATGTCTGATTGGGCTCGTCCTTCAGTAATGACTGCGGGTGTGAGGAACAGCAGAAGCAATAGTCTCCAGAGACCAGCTCCCGCGGGAGTGAGTGATTTTGTCATGGAATAGGGCGTAAAATGGTGATATAATCAACTATAAAAAGTTGCTACTGGAAATCCCCCGTGCCATCAACCGACTTGCCCTGCCAGCAAATATCTGCTGCACTGCTGCATCCTTTGTTCTCTTCCGCTATAAATTGGGGGGGCACTTAATTGAATCACTTAACATGGGCTCTTTGCAACTTGTTTGCAAAAACGACTGAATTAATTTCGATTCTAATCTCAAATTAATCTCACGAACACCCGTGAAGCAATTAAACTTCTCATAACCAGACAATTGTATTTATAAGGCTGATGGACGTCCCGTATTTTCCGGACGCGTATTCCGGTACCGTCGCCCTTATTGCGAACCGTTTTCCTGGCCGGAATCTTGCTTTTTGCACCTGACGGACCCGGGTCGGCCAGCCTTCTTCACAGGCGCTGGCATGGTTGCCGATGAAAAAGCCAGGTGGGTACGCCGAAAATCGTTTAGAAGGCCGGCCTTTTCCCGGGTGTACAGGAGTGGTACCCGGATGGATCATGATCCAGGACTTATGCAAGGGAGTAAGCGTGGTAATGGCAGTGGAGTGAGTCCTGTAGCGACTCAATGGGGGAATAGAACGCACCTATCCGTAAGTGCAACAATCACGCAGCGGTAGCGGTCAAAGCTTCCGGGGCGTATGCCGTCCCTAGCCAATGCACACGGTTAGACCAAAGCTCCGGAGGGGCGTTCTGTTCAAACGTTGTCAGCGGACCGGTCGCTCCTACGGAGCGATTGCGTGAGGAAATGGTGCGTGCCAGGAACAGGGCGTCCCTCCGGGATTTTCCCCAACTACCATCCAATGCAGATCATCCTGAATATAGACAGCGTCTTGGCCTCCCGGAAACACTTTTCGGGTTTTCAAAATCCGTATGTGATTAGCGTATATGGGAGGAGATAGGATGGGGATTGGTTGATGAAGCGTAAGTGGAGTTTGTTCTTTTTGGCATTGCCCCAAAAAGAACCAAAAAGGTCTAGTGGTCAGGAAGGATTAAAGTGAGGGGCCGCATGGCGGGAAAGGGCCGCATGGCGGGCAAGGGCCGCATGGCGGGAAAGGGCCGCATGGCGGGAAAGGGCCGCGTCGCGGGAAAGGGCCGCATGGCGGGAAAGGGCCGCGTCGCGGGAAAGGGCCGCATGGCGGGCAAGGGCCGCGTCGCGGGAAAGGGCCGCGTCGCGGCTCCCCTCCTCGGAGGGGCCGGGGGTGGGTTTACGTA
>CADCTQ010000498.1 GCA_902805615.1 uncultured Cytophagales bacterium | reverse complement strand
AGCGGATGCGCCAGGTCGGCAACGTCGAAATCCCCCAGGAAGCCTTCATGGCCGTGCTGAAACTGGATTGAGTGATCATTTTCGTGTAGCCTAATGGAGGATTTTCAACGGCAACAGATAGAACGTGAACTACAGGAGCAACAGACCGCTTTAGAGAACTACGAAAATGCTTTGCTGTTGGTAGAAATAGCAAGGGCAGATATACTGACGAAGTTGGACAAATACCCGCAAGAAACGGAAATGCTGAGGAATGCGTTGCAGCAGTACGACCAGTTGATTCAGAATTACCAAATTCGTCGAATAGAAGCAGAGGAGCGCATTGTAGTTTTAAAGTGGTTACTTGAAGAGTAAGACGTTCGATACAGTCATGGAAAAACAAGCGCACATTCGGGTACTAGCCAGCCAGTTTTACCAGAACCTGGCCCAACCGGATACTGGTTACCTGGCCCAACTGCGGAAACTTTCTCCGCAAGACATACCTCTTTTGCAGGAAGAATTAGCCAAACTGCCTCCTCAATCAGCGGTAGCATTGGAAGAGCAGGTAATGGCAATGGGCAAAATACTGGAATGGGTGGGTCAGGGACTAGATCAGGCAGAGGAGAATACGGATGAGTTGAAGCGGAAAGTAAAAAAGCACTTGTCCGAAACGTATCGAAAAGCGGGTTAGAAAGGCATTGGTGCAACAGACCGGTGTAACAAAACATTTTATCAGCGGGGTCAGGTGCATACACCCGACCCCGCTGCTTTTTTTGCTTTCCCGTTTCCGTACACCCAAAAGGCACCCGCAGCGGCTACTCGGCCTCCTCCACGGGCTTCAGGTTATCGTCGGGTACCCGGTCAATGAGCTTGTTGTAGGGGTCAATGCCAGCCTTGACGGGCTTGCCCTTTACCGTGAACTCCAGCGTGTGCCGGCCCGGCGTAAGCCAGTGTTTGCGCAGGTAGAGGGGCTTTTTGGCCGTCATGCCGCGGGCATTCTTGCCGTCTTCGGCGAAGATGCCGATGTCAATGGATTCGCGGCCCTTGCCGGTGCCGCTTTCGTTGCCCAGGCCGTCGTAATAGATCTTCTTCGTATCCACCGTCAGCTTTACCCGGTACGTGTCGTCCTGCTCCTTCGTGTACGTGGCGGTGGTCGCCCGGTTTTCGTAGAGGGCAATCTTCTTCCAGCTGTCTTCCAGGAAATACCGGAGCGAATCCGGGGTGACGGCTTCCAGGTAGGGGTAAAACTCACCCGTGGTGGCAAAGGGCGCCTTCTGGCGGAACGCCGCTTTTTCGAGGAATTTCTTCAGGCCCCGGTTCACGGCATCCTCGCCGATGTAGTCGGTGAGGGCGTACATCACCAGGCCGCCCTTCTGGTACCACACGTAGGCCCGGCTGTCGTTCTGCAGCAGCGTCTCTTCAAACTTGCGTTCCCCGGCGCGGCCTTCCAGGTACTTGTCCAGTTCGTACTTGAGGAACTTCTGCATGGCCTCTTCCCCGTACTCCTGCTTGAGCACCATCAGCGCCGCGTATTCGGCCATGGATTCCGACAACTGGTTGGCGCCCCGCGTGTTGGAGGGCGTCAACTGGTGGCCCCACCACTGGTGCGCCACTTCGTGGGCCGTCACGAAAAAGCCGTAGTCCGTTTTGTCGGGGTCGCTGAAGTCGGCCAGCCAGGCAAAGCTCTCCGAATACGGCACCGTGTTGGGGAACGACTGCGCAAACCCGGCGTAACGCGGAAATTCCAGGATGCGCATCTGGCGGTACTGGTAGGGCGTGAAATGCTTGTGGTAGTAATCCAGGCTCACTTTTACCGACTTGATGAAGCGGTCCACGTTGTAGGTGTGGGTAGGGTGGTGGTAAATCTCGATGTTGACGGCTTGTCCGCCGGCCCCCTTCCACACGTCGCGGGCCACGGCGTAGCGGGCCGACACCACGTTGAAGAACATGTCCATTTCGCCGTCCATCTTGTAGTGGAAATACTTGCGGCCATCCTTTTCCCAGGTCTTCTGCAGGTAGCCGGGCGACACGGCAACCTGGTCGGGGGTGGTGCTGACCACGGCTTCGTAGGTCACGTAGTCGGCATCGTCGTTGAAGAGCAGGTTGCCCAGGCCCCACGGGTCGTTCTGCGGGGGCTGAACGTACTTTTTCTCGGGCAACCCGTGTTTTTTGCGATCCTTGTCGCTGGTGAGTTCGGCGCCGGGGTCGTAGCCGAACGAAGGGATGCCGGTGCTGAAGAAGGTGCCGTTGTAAACCACTTCCCGTTCGGCACCGCTGTTGGGGAAGCCGTCCGGACTCAGTTCCGTCAGCGTTTCCATGCGTACGGTATCCCCGGGGTGCAGCGTTTTGGGCAGGCGGTACCAGATAAAGCCTTTTTCGTACGCCCGTTTCCCCTCGCCGGCCCCCGCCATCGGACCGGCTTGTACCAGGATGGCGTCCCGGAAGACCGGCGTCAGCGCGGCCCCGTCTATTTTCAGGGAACGGAGCTTGTTGCTGCTGTTGACGTACAGCGTGTCAATGGGTTTGTTCCACTTGTTGGTCATCGTGCACACGGCCCGCACCACGGCCCGGCGCTCCTGCGGGTACACGTCGGCGAACAGCTTCACGTCGGTGATCTTCGGTTGCAGGACCCGTTCCAGGTGCCGGTACCGTTTCTCGAAGGCCGCCTGGTCCTGGCGGCCCTTCTTGGCCGTCACGTAGCGGTTGCGCACGCTGACGTTGTAATAGATGTACGCCCCGGTGCCCAGCCACAGCCCCGTAAAGACGGCAAGGGCCGTCACCGCGGGGCGGGTAAACCGCTGGCGGGCCAGCCGGAGCCGGGTGCGGAAGTTGGTTTCGGTGCCCCGGGCCCACAGGAGGCCGGCCACCGTGAGCAGAATGCCGCCAAAGGCCAGCCAGTACGCGTTGAACAGGGTCAGCGGCCGGAGAAAATGCCCGAAGCCGTTCATGTCCGACAGCGTGTAGCCGGGGGTGTAGCTGTAGAAGAACAGGTTGTAGTTGTATTCGCCAAACTGCCGCAGCGAAAACATGAGCACCCAGAGACCGATGGACACCACGTGCCCGGGAAACTTGTTGTTCACCAGCGTGTGCACGAAAAAGGTAAGCAGCGTCAGTTGCAGGTACTCGGGCAGTTCGAGCAGGTAGAGGTCGGTGAAGTACTTGCCGAATTCGAAGTGAAAGTAGCCCTTGAGCACCTGGTTGAGCACGCCGCACACCAGGGGCAGGTTCACCAGCATGAGGCAGATGTACACCAGCGCCAGCAGCTTGCTGCCGTACACCAGCCAGTTGGGCACGGGCAGCGTGTCGGCAATCTGGTTGAACCGCACGGCCCGGTCGCGGTGCACCACTTCGCCCGTGTAGAAGATCAGCAGGATGTACACGAAGATGATGTAATTGAAGTCTTTCACCTCCAGCATGTAGAACGTCATGGGCAGGGACGGCGTGCCGAACTGCGGGAACCCGAACCAGCCGTCGAGGAAGAGAAACAGCACGCCCCCGAGCAGAATGCCCAGGAAGTAAATGTCGCGCGTCACGTTGGTAAATTCCAGCCAGGCCAGCCGGAACATTTCGCGCAGGTGGACCCCGGCCGAAAAGGTCGGCAGCACCCGGGGAATCCGCACCAGCGGGGCCGGCAGGGTTGCTGCCGCTGCTGCCACGGCCCCTTTGCGCCTGCCGAGCTTTACGGCCAGGAAGTCGGCGAAGGTGAAGCGGTACACGGTAAATCCGAAGACGGCCAGGGCCAGCCCCACCCACAGCAGGCGGTTCCAGAGCACGGTGCCCGCGAGCGGCACCAGCCGGGTGTTCTGTTCCACGGGCGTCCAGTAGCGGCTTTCGTTGTTGAACGCATTGAGTCCGAACGGGTCTAGGATGGCGGCCAGGTCGCGCTGCTCGATGTCGCGGGTGAGGGCGTTGGCCAGCAGGTAGCCGACGAAAAAGAGGATGCTGCCCGTGTAGGCCACGAAAATTTTACGGGTGAGGGCCACCAGCGAGAAGAACAGAGTGCCCGTGAAAAAAAGGTTGGGCAGCAGGAACACCAGCGTGGCATTGACGTACGCCGACAGGTTGAGCGGTCCGAACCGGCTGGCCTCTTCAAACCCGAACACCGGTCCCAGCAGGGCGCCGAGCATGAGCCCGAGCAGGGCGCCGAGGCATACGACCACCAGCACCAGGAACGACCCCAGGTACCGGCCCAGCAGGTAACCCTTTTCGGTGATCGGGTAGCTCAGGTAGTAGCCCCGGGTGTCGTGCTCAATGTCGCGGTACACGGGCACGCCCATGATGGCCGAGGCGATCATGACCCCGAAAATGGTCGTGATCACCACCAGCGTGTGAATCACCAGCGAGGAGTTGACGAAGGCTTTTTCGCTCCCGGGCACCCAGCCGTTGACCGCCTGCACGAAAAAGAACAGGAACAAAATGAAAAAGTACAGGTACGTGGCCGGCCGCCTCGCCCGGTACGCTAATTCGAAACGGAGTATCTCGGTGAACATGATTGCATGATTAAAGGATTCCACTAAACCGTAACCACGTTCATCTTCTCGGTGATCTTGGCAAAATAGACGTCTTCCAGGTCGGCCTCTACGGGCGTAAAGGAACTGTCGGGGGCGAAGTCGCTCAGGACGTGGACCTGGGTTTTGCCGGCCTTGAGTTGGGTGGAGATCAGGCGGTACATCTGCTGGTACTGGGGCAGGTCGGCCTTGTCGATGGTGCGGCGCCACACTTTGCCCTGCAGGGCCTCCACCAGGCTGGCCGGGTTGCCCTGGGCCACCACCTCGCCGAGGCAGATGATGGCCATGCTGGAGCAGAGGTTGGTAACGTCCTCCACGATGTGCGTGGAAAGAATGACAATCGTGTTCTCGCCGATCTCCGAGAGCAGGTTGTGGAAACGGTTCCGTTCGGCCGGGTCAAGGCCGGCGGTGGGTTCGTCCACGATGATGAGCTGCGGGTTGCCGATCAGGGCCTGGGCAATGCCGAACCTTTGCTTCATGCCGCCCGAAAACGTGCCCAGGTTCTTCCTGCGGACCTGGTGCAGGTTTACTTTCTGCAACAGGGCTTCCACCACCTCCTTGCGTTCCTTCCGGTTGGCAATGCCCTTGAGCGTGGCGATGTGGTCGAGCATGCTCTCGGCCGTGATTTTGGGATACACCCCGAACTCCTGGGGCAGGTACCCCAACACCTGTCGCACCGTGGTTTTTTCCCGGAGCACGTCCACCTCGCCCAGCCGGATGCTGCCGCTGTCGGCTTCCTGCAGCGTGGCAATGGTGCGCATCAGGGTGGATTTGCCGGCCCCGTTCGGGCCCAGCAGGCCAAACATGCCCCGGGGAATGGTCAGGCTGACGCTTTTGAGGGCCTGTACCCCGTTGGTGTAGGTCTTGGAAAGGTTCGAGATGGTTAATTGCATGGGGGAGGGGAAGTTAGGTTGGGGAAAGTAGGCATCCGGCCGATAGAAGTCAAGCCGTTGCCTGCCCATGAGGGGCGTAGTTTCACCAGCGGCCTTAGCCCGGGGTGAGCGGCGGCAAAAATGGATTGGTGCTTTCCGGCTAGCAAACTAAGGCTTACTTTTGCGCCACACCCAAACAGACCCGATGCAACTGATAGACGGTAAACAAATCGCCCAGGACATCCGCAACGAAATTGCCCGGCAGGTGCAAGGCATCACCGCGGAAGGAGGGAAGGCGCCGCACCTGGCGGCCGTACTGGTGGGCAACGACGGCGGCAGCGAAACCTACGTGAGCCACAAGGTAAAAGCCTGCCAGGAAGTGGGCTTCCAGTCGTCGCTGTTCCGCTACCCCGACACCATTTCCGAGGCCGAACTCCTGCAAGTCGTGGAAGACATCAACCGGAACCCCGACATTGACGGCCTCATCGTGCAACTGCCCCTGCCAAGGCACATTTCACCCGACAAAGTCACCGAAAAAATCCGGCCCGAAAAGGACGTGGACGGCTTTCACCCGGCCAACCTGGGACGCATGGTAAAAGGCTGGCCCTGCTACCTGCCGGCCACGCCCAACGGCATTGTGGAACTCCTCAAGCGGAGCGGCATCGCCACGGCCGGCAAGCACTGCGTGGTGCTGGGCCGCAGCCAGATCGTGGGCCTGCCCATGAGCATCCTGATGGGCCGCGCTGCCGAGCCGGGCAACTGCACCGTGACCATGTGCCACAGCCGCACCGCCGACATTCCGGCCATTACCCGCCAGGCCGACATCCTGATTGCGGCCATCGGCAAGCCCGGCTTCGTGCGGGCCGACATGGTGAAAGACGGGGCCGTGGTGATTGACGTGGGGACTACCCGCGTGGCCGACCCCGCCAAAAAGTCGGGCTTTTCGCTGAAGGGCGACGTGCTGTTCGACGAGGTGGCTCCCAAGTGCAGCCACATCACCCCCGTGCCCGGCGGCGTAGGGCCGATGACCATTGCCTCCCTGCTCCAGAACACCCTGCTGGCCGCGCGCAAGGCGATTTACGGGTGAGAAGTGGAAAGTGGGTAGTGGCTGGTTGAATTGATGATGAAGGTGGTCGTAGGAGGGAAAAGTGCCTATAGCGTAGAACACAGGGCCGCATCGCGGGAAGGCACCGCATCGCGGCTCCCCTCCGCGGAGGGGCCGGGGGTGGGTTCACCGATAGGAGACAGGTTACGGGGGAATCACCGCCTGAAGAATCCACCGAAAGGAGAATCTGCAATTGAACACGGAGGTATTTTTCCCTGGCGCTGATCTCCTTATCACTTGCAGCCTGTAGGTAAACCCACCCCCCGCCCCTCCGGGGAGGGGAGCCGCGACGCGACGCCTTCCCGCGATGCGGCCCTGCGTACCCAGCCTGCTGCTGGCGAAAAAACCATCCCTGCCGGTAGAGCCGCTTTGCACTCCTCCGAGACAAGCCGCATCTCCGAGGTGAATAGTATTCCCCACTGTAACCTGCATTGTCAATCCAGATAATAGTCAGTGCTTAATCAAAACAAAACCGGATGGCCTGTAACAGCCATCCGGTTGATCCTCCTCTTCCTTCATCCTTCTCTTTTCTGAATTCGTTTCTCCGGACGGGTTCGTCCGGGCCGGCGCGAGACATCAGCGTACGCGGTACAGGCCCTTTACCTGGGCCGAACGCATTTTTTCGAGGGTATCCAGCTTTGCCTCGTAGTAACGGATGTTTTCGATCAGTTCCTGATTGCGGCGCAGCAGCATTTGCAGTCTTTGTTCCTCACGCTTCTGAATATCACTTTGTAAACGGGGTGGTGCACAAGCTCCCAGCAGTAGCCCCATAATAACGAGTAGACGCATAGCATTTCGACGGGGATGTATTCTACCTGGTTGAACGGCCGCCCGGTGCCGGATGTTTATGATTTTTTGGGGAAAAAAGTTAAAAAGGCGGTGAAAATGTTGAATTATCCCGTTACCCGCGGCGGCAAAACACCAGCCTTTTACGCCTCTCGCGCAGCCCTGGTTTTGGTCTTGGAAAGGCCGGGTCCGGATAGTGAAAAAATGTACTGCGGGCCGCGGGCCGGAAATGCTCCTACGTCAAAAGGCCCCGCCCGCACTGCGCCGGGGAGACGCAGAACGGGCGGGGCCTTTTTCACTGAAACATAAAGGTTTGTCGGCGGGGTAGGGGAGGAAAAGGAACCGGGTCCTTTCCGCCCGTCCAATGCTCAAACTCCCAAACTCGCTAACTCCCCTACGCCGTGAACTTCCCGAGGGTGTTGTCTAGTTGGTTGTAGATCTGGTCGCAGGAAACGAAGAAGTTCTTTTCGAGCACCTCCACGTTGAGGGTTTCGGTGGCCTCGTCGTAGGCATACTGCATCACGATGCCGAAGGGACCGCGGATGACCCCGCTGTTGCCGGGTACGCTGAATCCGTTTTTCTCCAATTCTCCTTTCATGGAGTTAAATATGTTGGCGGTGACGCCGCTGTAGGATACCGGTTGACAAGCCATAGTAGTGGTTTTTGGTGTGGTAAAACTAAACAAACCTACGCAATTCCCCGGCTTTGGTTCTAACTACCCCCGATGAGCGCCCCGGCAATCGTGGCCGTCATCAGCGTGGTGAGGGTGCCGCCGACCAGGGCCAGCATGCCGAGCCGCGACAGGTTGTGCTGCTGGTTGGGCGCCATGATGGTGATGCCCCCGATCTGGATGGCGATGGAACTGAAGTTGGCAAAGCCGCACAGGGCGTAGGTGGCAATGATGACCGACCGCGGCGTAAGCGTGCCGGCCGCCTGCATGTCCGACAGGCTCAGGTACGCCACGAATTCGTTGATGACCGTTTTCTGGCCCAGCAGGCTGCCCACCTGCAGGGAATCCTTCCACTCCACCCCGATGATCCAGGCCAGCACCCGGAACCCCTGCCCGAGGATGTACTCCAGCGAAAAGCCCCGGAACGTGTTGTTGGTGCTTTGCTGCACCCAGGCGTTGAGGCCCGTCCACTCGCCCACCATGTCGGTGAGGAAGTAGTTGACCATGGCGATCACCGCGATGAAGGCCAGCAGCATTCCGGCGATGTTGAGGGCCAGCTTCAGCCCGTCGGAGGCGCCGACGGCCATGGCGTCAATCAGGTTCACGCCCAGGTCTTCCTTGTTGACCTTCAGGTTGGTATCAATTTTTTCGGGTTCGGTTTCCGGCAGCAGCATTTTAGCCATTACGATGCCCGCCGGCGCACTCATGATCGAGGCCGTGAGCAGGTGCGCGGCAAACTGGGCCCGCGAGGCCGGGTCGTCGCCGCCGAGGAAGGAGACAAAGGCGCCCAGCACGCTGCCCGCAATGTTGGCCATGCCGCCCACCATCAGGCAGAAGAGTTCCGACTTGGTCATGCCCGGGATGAACGGTCGCACCAGCAGGGGCGCCTCCGTCTGGCCCAGGAAGATGTTGCCCGCCGCCGCGAAGCTTTCGGCGCCCGACAGCCGCATGGTCCGCGACATCACCCAGGCAATGCCGTACACGACTTTCTGCAACACCCCCAG
>CADCTQ010000497.1 GCA_902805615.1 uncultured Cytophagales bacterium | reverse complement strand
TTGGGGCAATGCCACAAAGAACAAACTCCACTTACGCTTCATCAACCAATCCCCATCCCCTCACTAACCCCATCCCTCACAACCCACCCATCACAACCCACCCACCACAACCGACCCATCACCAACCCTAAGCCCCTCAAATACGCACATACGCTATTCACATACCCCTTTTTCAAGGAGAGAGCGGGGGTGGTTTTCGCTAACCCTCTGTTTATCAAACCTGAACAATTCTATTGAACAGGACGCTCCTCCGGAGCTTGGGTCTGATTGGGTGGTCCTTTCTAAGAACAGCACGCCCCTACTGGGCTTTCGACAACGCTTCTGCCATTTGCATAGCCGTATGCATGGGCCAGGAACGGGACCTTCCTCCGGAGCTTTACCCGCTACGCCCATCAATGGCGTTGCCCCATCAAAGGCGTCATTTCCACCAATGGCATTTCTCTTAAACCGCCCCCTGTTCACCCGCTAAAATGCCAAACCGGGAATTGCTGAGAAGCCGTTCCGGGGACCACTCAACGGCGTTGAAACGAAAAAGCCCGGAACCTGAGGCTCCGGGCTTTTGCATGGCTATCATACCCAGGTGAATGAAAGACCACGCATAGTACCCCTATTCGCTTTTGAGGACCTCCGCCGGGTTGCGTCTCGCCGCCTTGATCGTCTGCGACCCGATCATCACGCATGCGATCAGCAGTACCGCCAGCAGGCCCGCGAACAGCTCGGCGAGCTGCACGGGGGTATGGTAGGGGAAACGCGGGAGCACCACGTGTTTGAAGAACCAGTACGTGACCGGCAGGGCAATGAGCGCCGACAGCGACAACAGCACCAGAAAACCGCGGCTCAGTAAGAATACCAGGTTGCCGGCGCCGGCACCCATCACCTTCCGGATGCTGATCTCTTTCAATCTGGTCTCAGTGGTGAATACCACCATTCCGAACAAGCCCATGGAGGCAATTGAAATGGCCAGGAACGAAAGGAAGCCAATGATCTTGACCAGGGCGGAAAATTCGCTGTAGGCCTCTTCGATCGCCTGGTCGTAGAAGGCAGCCTCGAATGGATGAACGGGATCAATCTTCTTCCACGCGGCTTCGATCCTGGCCCGGGTCGCCGGCAGGTCGGTGCTTTGGATTTTGGCGTTGATGATCGCCCCGTCTTCGGGGGTCCAGCACAGGAACGCTACCGGTTCGATGAGGTTGTCCACCTTGCCGTAGTGAAAGTCCCGCATCACGCCGACAATGGTCATTCTGCGTCCGTTGCCCTGGAGGTTGCTGAAGGTGATCTCCTCCCCGATTGCCCGCTGAGGGTCGTCGGGGGCGATGCGTAACCGCTTCAATACCTGCTCGTTGACGATCACTTCGCCGACGGCGCTGGCCGTGGCGGGCCGGGCCTTGAAATTTCCGCCGGCAACCAGCTTGTGTTCGTGCAGCGGCAGGTAGTTTTGGTCAACGTGGTTGGTGAACACCAGCGCCGAGTCGCGCGAATCTTGGTATTTCATGTAGCCGCCCCAGGCATTGCCCACGCCGGTGATGATGAGCGACCGCGACAGGCCGGCCACTTCCGGCATCTCGCCCAGTTCCTTCAGCAGCGCATCGGGTGGGTTGCCCTGCATGTCAATGTTGAGGATATGTTGGGTGTTGAATCCCAGGTCGAAGGCGAGGATGTTTTTGTACTGCACGTAGCCGATGGCGGTGGTGGTGATGAAGATCAGGGTGAACGTGTATTGGATCACCACCAAAGCCCGCCGGAGGGGTACGTGTTTGTATACTTTTACCGACGACACGTTCCGGAGCGCCTGGATCGCGCCGACTTTCGAAAAGAACAGGGCCGGCAGGGAGCCGGCAACCACCCCCACGGCGACCGAGAAGACGACAAAGGCGGCCACCATCGCCGGCGTGGGTTCGAGCTTCACCGTGCGCTGCATCTCCGGGGCCAGGTGGATGAGCTGCGGCCGCAATGCCAGGAAGAGGCAGGAGGAAAGCAGCAGGGCGGCCAGGGAGATCAGGATTGCCTCGGCGAGGAACTGTTGCCGGATGTGGCGCTTGCCGGCGCCGACCGCTTTGCGAATCCCTACTTCCTTGAAGCGGCGCGTGCTGCGTGCGATGGAAAGGTTGGTGTAGTTGAAACACGCCGACAATACCACCACGAGGGCAAGCCCGCCGAGCATCCAGAGCACAACCGGGGGCACGTGACGGCGCCCCGGGCCACGCACGTCCCGGAGCCCCTCCCCGACCACGATCTGGTACAAAGGCAGCAGCTCAAGCCCGATCCTGGGGCTTTCCCCGGCGCGGTTTTCCTCCCTGGCAATGGCCTCGAGCTGCGCCCCGACGGCAGCCACGTCGGCAGCCGGAGGCAGCAGGAGGTACACGTAGTTGGACCCCATGTTCGTCCATGCTTCGAAGTTCCGGTCGTTCTTGTGGAGTTGCCCGGCCGTGGAAAGCGATACCAGCGCTTCAAAGTCGAAGTGCGAAAAGAAAGGAACGTCCTGCATGACGCCGGTCACCTGGTAGGTGAGGGCATCGAACCTGACCGCCTTGCCGAGCGCCCTTTCGTTGCCGAAGAGTTTCCGGGCGGCCGTCTCGGTGAGCACGATTGAGTAAGGATCACGCAGCGCCCGGTCGGGATTGCCCTCCCGCATGGGCAAGGTAAACATCTTTAGCAGCGACGGTTCCGCCCAAAAGCCCCCGATGGGCAGCACCTTGTCGCCAACCTGCGCATCCCCCGAAAAGTCGCGCACAATCGCCACTTCTTCCACGCCGGTCACTTTCTCCCGGATCAGCTTTCCGGTCTTGATGGAGGTGGACGCCCACTTGCTTTGTTCACCATTGGCAGTCAGCACGTTGGTGATGCGATAGATCCGCTCCCCCTGCGCGTGGAACCGGTCGTACGAACGCAGGTCGAGCACGAACGCGATCAGCAACAACCCGACGGACATGCTGATGGAGAGGCCAACGATGTTGATGGCCGAAAACAGCTTGTTGCGCAGCAGGTTGCGGGCCGAGGTTTTGAGGTAGCTTCCGATCATGGTCGTGGCGTGGCTTTTGACAGATGTACACCCAAAGCTAAAGGGGACGCCGGATGCCGGGGTAAAAATGGGGCAAATGGGTGAAAAAATGGGATGAATTCATGACAACCCGTTGCATTGGACAATTCCTCACTTTTCGTCCCTTGTACCGGGCAAAGACCATCCTACGTTGAATCCCGAAAATGCCCGGGCGAAACGCCGAACGCTTCCGAGAATACCCGGCTGAAATACTTGGGGTCTTCGAAGCCGACCGCGTAGGCGACTTCGGCGACGTTGAGGGAGGAATCAGCCAGCAGTTCCTGCGCCTTGCGCAAACGCAGGGCGCGCAGGTAGCGGCTGATGGACAAGCCGGTCAGGGCCGTCATCTTCTTGTGGAGGGTGGTCCGGCTCATGCCCATCAACTGGCAGATGCCATCGGCGGACAAGTCCGCGTTCCCCAGTTGGGCTTCTACGACGCGCCGGAGTTGCAGCACGAACTGGTCTTCGGGGGCTTCCGGCCCGGCCGCGACGGGGTTGTCGGGGGCGCTGCCCAGGGCCAGCCGCCCGTAGTGGATTTGCAGCAGGTGGCGGCTCCGGACCAGGTTGTCGAGCACGATCAGCAGTTCCTCCCGCTGGAAGGGTTTGGTCAGGTAGGCGTCGGCGCCGCGCCGCAGCCCGGTGATGCGGTCACCCGCGGCCGCCCGGGCCGTCAGCAGGATGACGGGGATGTGACTGGTCCGCGGGTCGTTTTTCAGCTTTTCGCACAACGCAAATCCATCCATCAGCGGCATCATCACGTCGCTGAGAATCACGTCGGGCCCGTGGTCCAGGGCCAGCGCAAAGCCGGCCTGCCCGTTTTCGGCCCGCACGACCTGGTAATCCGTTCCCAGGCAGGCTTGCGTGTAAACGGCCACGTCGGGGTTGTCCTCCACCAGCAGCAGCACGGGCCGGTCACCGCCCGCCACGGCGGGTTCGGGCGATTCGGGGCGCTCCGGGCCGGTCGGTTCCGGGGCGGGCCGGCGTTCCGCGGCGGGGGGTGCGTTGCGCGTCAGCGGTAAACTGACCACGAACTCGGCGCCCTGCGCGGGCCGGCTCCGGACGGCCAGTCCGCCGCGCATGAGCAGCACCAGTTCCCGCACCAGCGACAGCCCGATCCCGGTGCCGCCCACCGGCGACACGGGCTGGTTGTCGGCCTGGTAAAAGCGGGCGAAAATGTCGGGCAGGCTGGCCGGCGGGATGCCGGGCCCGGTATCGCTTACGCCCAACTGAATCCAGGGGCCGTCGAGCTGCCCGGCGGGAACCAATTCCTCGTGGTAGCCTTGCGGGCCCAGGGGTTGCCAGCCCTCCCGGAGGCGCAACTGGTAGTAGATGTGCCCGCCCCCGGGCGTGAATTTGAGGGCGTTGCCCAGCAGGTTGGAAAGGATGTCCCCCAGCCGGTCGGGGTCAAAATCGGCTTCCAGGGTCTCTTCCGCCAGCAGGTAATGCATTTCAATGTCGCGGGCCCGGGCCATCGAATGGAAGGATTCGCCCGTGTAGCGGATGAAGCGGGCCAGGTCGGCCCGCACGGGGTGCAGGTGCATCCCGCCGGATTCGAGTTTGGACAGGTCCAGGATCTGGTTGATGAGCCGCAGCAGGTTGTTGCCGTTGCGTTCGATCAGGCCGGCCACCTTCCCCGGCGGTTGCCGTTGCCCGGCCGGCAGATCGTCCCTGAGTTGGGCGGCCATGCCCAGGATGACCGTGAGCGGCGTGCGGAACTCGTGGGAAATGTTGGCAAAAAAGTGGGAACGCGCCTCGTGAAGCCGGAGCAGCGCGTGGGCCTGCCGCTCGATGAGGTCTTTGTCTGCGGCCATGCGGGCGGTCGCCTGCCGGATCTGGGTCTCCAGGCGCCGCTGATCCGCTTTGTGGTGCCACACGCGCCACCGTACCCACGCCCACAGGCCGGCGCCTGCCGCCAGCACCAGGGCCAGCAGGAACCAGGCGCGCAGGTAGAACGGCCGTACCACCACCAGGTTGAGCGACAGCGTGTTGGCCGACCATTGCCCGTCGCCCGCCTGGGCCCGGATCAGCAACTGGTGCGCGCCGTAGGGCAGGTTGCTCAGCCGCAAACTGGGCTCGGGCTGGTAGGTCCACTCCGGGTCCAGGTCGCTGAACCGGTACGCGTACACGTTCTTTTCGGCGTTGGCGTAATTGAGCAGGGCAAAGTCCAGCACGCTCGACCGGTCATCCGGCGGCAGCGTGATGGTACGGGTCGCCGTGACCTGGCTCGTCTGGTCCACCACCTTGTCGGTGGCGGGGTTGTACTGCCGGAACCCGGTGATGCGCAGGGGCAGCCCGGCCCCCGGTTTGCCCGCCCGGAAATCGGCCGGGTCGAAGGCCGTGATCCCGTTGAGCCCCCCGAAGTACATCCGGCCGTGCTGGTCCTGGCAATGGGCGATCCGGTTGAACTCGTTGTGGGTGATGCCATCCTCCACGAAATACGCCCGGGTGGTGAACCGCGCGGGGTTGAAATGCATCAGCCCGTAGTCGCTGCTCATCCACAGGTAGCCGTGCGCATCGGGGTACACGGCGTAGATGTTGTTGTTGGACAAGCCTTCGCTGCGCCGGAACTGCCGGTGGTGGTGAAGCCGGCGGTCCCACCGGATGAGGCCCGCGTTGGCCGTCGCCAGCCAGTAGATGCCCCGGGTATCCTGGTAGAAATGGTGGTAGCTTTCGGCCGGCAGGTAAAAACGTTTCTTGCCCCCGCTCCAGTACCGGGCGGTGACGCCTTTTTCGGGGTGCACGGTGTACAACCCGGTGTTGGCGCAGATCCAGTGGTTGCCCTGCCGGTCGGGGCCGATGTGCAGCACGTGGGCCTGGGCCAGTTCGGTAAACTGGTTGTATTGCGCAAAGGGCCGCAACTGCCGCTTTGCCGCCCCGTACGAAAAAAGCCCCCTCCGGCTCCCCACGAGCCATTGACCGGGCCCGAACGCGTGCAGGGCCCAGATGCTCAGCCCGGTGGGCAGTGCGGCCGTGGTGCGGGTGCCGGTGGCGGGGTCGTAATGCACCAGCAGTTCCCCGATGCCGGCGTAGAGCTTGCCCTGCCCGTCGGGAATGAGGGCGTTGGCGGCGGCAAACTCGCCACCCTTCGTGTATTCCGGGCGGGGCCCGTCGCCCGACCGGGGAGACGCGTACAAGCCGGACTTTTCCACGTTGGCGAACACCCGGTCGCCCAGTACGGCAATGCCCCGGATGGCGTCCCCGCTTTCCCCCTTGCTGGCGGCCTGGTAGAACAGCCGCCCAAAGTGGTTTTCGGCCAGTTTGACCTGGTACACCCCGAAGCTGGTCCCCAGCCAGAACAGGCCGTTGCGGTCGCGGAGAAAACTCCGGTTCTCCACCGGCTCTCCCGCGGTCTGGCCGGCAATGGTCAGCACGGCGCCCCCGGTCGAATCCCGCAGGCTCATCCCGTCCCAGCGCAGGCCGGACCGGTCAAAGGGGTAGCAGACCGGGAAAATGTAGGGGTTCAGTGATTTGAGCAAGGCCAGCGACTCCTCCCGGCGGTGGCCGGATTCGTCTACGCGGTAAAACCGCTGGTGGGAACGCCGGGCGGGGCCGGAGAGGAAATAGAAGAACTCGGTGCCGGCGTGCCGCTGTCCGAAACAGACGTTGATGGATTCCGGCGGGTGGTCGAACCGGTGCAGGATGCGTCCGTCGGGGGCCAGTTCCAGCAGGTACCGGTCGTCGGCAATGCCCCAGACGGTGTTGCGGGCCGTGGCCTGGAAGATGGCAAGCTTCCTGAACTGCGGCAACGACGCGTACCGCAGCCCGGACGACGGGTGGTAGGAAACGAGGACGGCGGGCTGGTAGTCGGTAAAGAAGATGGTGCCGCCGGGGCTGCCGAGCAGGCGCTGCGGCACGTCGAACAAGCTGGCGGGACGGCTTTTGCCGAACTTCTCTTCGAACGAAACCGCCCGGTTGGTCCGGGGATCGAACAGGGTGATGTGCGACTGCCCGTAGGGTCCCATGAGCCACAGGTATCCATCGGCATCCTCGGCGACGGACTGCACGTCGTCGAAGCCGAGCCCGTGGCCCTCCCTGGTGAAGCCGGTGAACCTGAGGCCGTCGAAGCGGTTGAGGCCAAACCGGGTGCCGAACCACATGAATCCCTGCCGGTCCTGGAAAATCGCGTTGACCTCCCGGTGCGCCAGGCCGTTCTCGGGTCCGTAGTGCTTTACGGAGGCGGTATAGTGCTGGGCTTTTGCCAGGGTGCCGCACCAGCACGATACTAATATGACGAAGGCTACGCCTATGTGTTTCAAAGTGGTTTCGGGCAAACTCAGGTTCTGTACGGCTGTTGCGGGGGCGTGTTTTCAGTCCCCCAAATGGTGCCGGATGGATCAGACGTACCCCATGCGGTGCCTCCGATGGCTGGCCTGCGCGGGTGTGATCCAACACTGCGCAGTTGAGCAGGAAGAAAGGGTGAATATAAGCAACTTAGGTGAGCAAAACAGCAAGGTGACCGCATAATCGCCGCGTTGTGTTCCGGCCCAAACTGCGGAGGCAAGCCGGCCGGCACGAACAGATTTCACTTGTCAGTATATTTATTATAGAAAGTTCCGTTGGACCCGGGCGGCCCCCCTCCTCCCCGCCGTCATTCCCTCCAAGTGCGTAGTGAAAAGCAACCGGTGTCGCATCGTCCGTGAACCGCGTTCGACCCCGAAGGCGACGGGTTGGTGCGTAGGGCTTATGGGCCGGGACTCTCCGCCGTCGGATTCAATTTCAACCGTACGGCTTACGAGTGGCTGGTGGTAGCCGGCGCAAAAGCGAATTTCAAAGACGAGGGCACCCTGAACGGCGCGGGCCGGGGGCTCTTTCGTTTTTTTACGAACCGCTGCCGGTGGCGGCGTTGCTACTTCTGGTCCCTGGCGGGATAGAGCAGCCGGAAGGCGTTGAAGACGGCCTGGTGGGTAATGGTGGCGTGGTCCTCCTGGGGCAAATAGTCGAAGTGGACCTTCAGCCCGCTGCTTTTGGCGGCCCGGAGTTTTTCGGCCAGCAGGTTGGCGTCCACTTCCATGACCCTGGGCAGGCCGTTGGCGGCCAGCCCTTCCTTGCCCACGCCGATGTAGACGTCGGTTGGCCGGGTAAAACCAGGGCTTGCCACGGCGGGGGTTTGCGCCAGCAGGGAACCGTTGTCCCACCAGAGGCTGGGGCTGATGATGATGTACCTGGTAAACAGGGCGGGGTTTTTGAACAGGATTTCGGTAGCCAGCAGTCCGCCCAGCGATTGGCCGATCAGGGTTTTGGCGGAGGTGGTTTTGTACCGGCGTTCGATGTGGGGCTGTAGTTCGGTCTGGAGAAAGGCAATGAACTGCCCCGATTTTCCGGCCGTGGCAAATTTTTTCCGGTCGGCTTCCAGGGTGGTCGGATAGGTAAAATCCCGGCGCCGGTCGGTGTTGGCAATGCCCACGACGATTGATTTGGGAACCCGCTCGATCCAGGGAAAGCTGTTGAAATGCACCAGCCCCACCACGTGAATGAAATCTTCGTCGGCCGAACCGTCCAGCAGGTAGATGACCGGGTAGCGCACGGTGTCACCCGCCTGGTAGCCTTCCGGCAGGTAAATGTTTACGATTCGTTTTTCCGCCAGCACTTTAGAGTCTATTTCTTCGATGACGCCCAGCACGAAGGCTTTGGGCGGGGGCGTTTGCGGCGGCTTTTTGCCTTGCCCGGAGGCCAGGATGGTGGTGAAAATGCCCACCAACAGGAGCGTCAATCTTTGCATGGAGGAATATAGGAGAATTACCCGGCGGGTGCAATGGTACGCCGCAGCCCGACGTACTCTTTCACGTCCGGGCCAGGGCCGGGAATCAATCAAAATAGTTGAAGGCTTCCGTCATGGAAGGGTGCGTGTAGATCTGGTCCTTCAACTGGGTGAACGTCATGCCCGCGTTCATGGCCATCCGGACGGTATTGATCATCTCCTGGGCTTCCGCGCAGAAGAGCGTAAAACCGAGAATCTGGTCGGTCTCCCGGTGAATGATGGCTTTGAGCATCCCCTGCGTTTCCCCCAGGATGCGCGTGCGGGGTACGACGCCGGGCGGGATTTTGGCGATCCGGACCGGCAATCCGGCCGCAACCGCTTCCTTTTCCCGCAGGCCCACGTGGGCGAAGGGCGGAGAGATGAACACGCAGAAAGGAACGTTTTGCCGGTCCGTCCGCTGCCGTTCCCCCGTGCCGTGCCACTGGTCCCGGATGATCCGGTAATCGTCGAGGGAAATGTAGGTGAACTGGGGGCCGCCGTTGATGTCGCCGACCGCCCAGATGTGCGGCTGGTTCGTCTGCAACCGTTCGTTCACCGGGATGAACCCTTTGGCATCCGTAAGCACCCCGGCGGCGGCCAGGTTCAGCCCCTCGGTGTACGCTTGCCGGCCGGTGGCTGCCAGGATTGCGTGGGCCCCGACCGACGCTTGCCGGCCGGCCCGTTCAAACACCACCCGGTCGGTCTCCCCGCCGGGTTCTATCCGCGTGACGGCCGCACCGGTGAGGAGCTCAATGCCCTTTTGGGCCAGCACTTTTTCCACTTCGGCAGCCACGTCCTGGTCTTCGCGGGGCAGAAACGCCGGCGCGCTTTCCAGCATGGTGACCCTGGCGCCGTATTGGGCGTACATGGAGGCGTACTCCAGGCTGATGAAGCCGCCGCCGATGATCACCAGCGTGGGGGGCAGGACTTTTTCGTCCATCAGCGTCGTGCTGCTGTACAGCCTGGAAGACCGCTCCAGCCCCGGAATGCCGGGAATGACCGGAACGGTGCCCGTATTGATGCAGATGCGCCGGGCCTGGATCAGCACGTCGGGGGCATCGGGCCGGCTGACTTGCACCCGGTTGGCGTCGAGAAAGGAAGCTTTGCCCGTCACGACCCGTACCGATGCGAGTCCGGCCAGGGCGTCGTAGTTTTTCCCCCGCAAAAAGCCCGTAAGCGCGTCTTTGGCCGCAACCGCCGACGCGTAAGGCGTGTGCCTTTCGGCCTGTACCACCAGGGCCTTGGTGGGAATGCAGCCAATGTTGATGCAGGTGCCGCCGTACATCTTCTCGGATTGCTCCACCAGCACGGTCTCGATTCCCCTTTTGCCCAGGTAGCCGGCCAGCGTTTTCCCGCCTTTGCCAAAGCCAATGATGAGGACGTCCGTATTCGTTTGTTCCATAGGGATTTGCATCTGAGCGGTGAGAAGCGCCTGTACGCATTGCCAGGCGTTGCAATTACCAACAATTGCTTTGGGATAACAATCGCTTCCGGAAGAATGACCGGGGGCGGAGGCTACCCCGCTGGTCAGGCCCCCAGGGCTTCGATTGTCTTGGTGGGATCGAAATACTCGGAAAGGTAGACGAGCTTGCCGGCCCGTTGCCGGAAGTGCCCGATGTACTGCTGGCGGTACACGCGGCCGTTTTCCGGTACGGGCACTTCCGCGTCGTAGGTGGCGAAAGCTTCATCCGGGTCGGCGCTGGGGTACACCACCGGGTTGTTGAACCGAATGCCGGGTACGCGGACGAAAAAGGCGTTGATCGCTTCGGCAATGGCCGCCTTGCCTTCCAGCCGGGGCGCGTTGCCGGCCGATTCGCCGTACGGAAATTGGATGACGATGTCCTCATCCAGCAGGTCGAGCCAGCGCGGAAAGTCCTGCGTGGCCAGTTGGAGGTGATCGAGGACGATCCGCGTGATGTCGCCCCGCGTGGCGTTTTCGGAATGGGGGGTGCCGGTTTGCATGTCGTTTCTGGGTAGAGGGTGCATTGCAATCACTGTTTTACCGGTACGATGGGGCCTTCCCCCGCAACGGTGTAGAGCACTCCCTGGCGGTCCAGGATGCGCACCGTATCCAGCACCTTCGCCAGCGCTTCCTGAAAGAGGGCACTCTGCAAGTGTTGCTCGAGTACTTCCCGGTCGGCCCACCCTTCGGCCAAGTGGCATAAGGTGCGGTCCAGCAGGTCAAAGGAGAAGGTGTAGAAAACGCAGCCCGGAATCTGCTGCGTTTTGCGGATGTGCGGCCGGACGGCATCGGCGAAAAGGGCAACGTCATCGGGGTGGATGTGGTACGTGCTGTTGACCACGAACCTGGCTTTGGGAGGATTCATAAGGGATGCGGTTCAGGTTGAAAGTAGCATGACAAACCCCCTGGAAAAAGGGTGCCAAAACGGGCGCCGCCCGCCGGAATGTCCCGAAAAAGGGGCCGGGAAGCCCGAAAAGCCGGCCCGCCGGCCTTTTTCCCGCCGGGACTTACGCGCAGCAACCGGCCGGCCCTCCGACCACGCAGAGCACCTTCCCCGATTCTCCACCAGCGTGGAGGCCAGCCAGCCGGCGGGGCGCCCGGCGCTTTTGGGAAAACGGCCCTGCTCGGGCAGGAAGGCCGGTTTGTACGCCGTGCAGGGCGTTACGCATCGCATTGGCATGCAATTGGTCTGCTACGGAAACAATCCCATTCCAACCCCCACCCCCCCAATCACAAGCCCCATGAAAAACAAGACCCACCATCACTTCGCTAAAATCAACGGCGTGGAAATCTTCTACCGCGAGGCTGGCCCGGCGGACGCCCCTACCCTGGTGTTGCTGCACGGGTATCCCACCTCCTCCCACATGTACCGGAACCTGATGGCTGATTTGTCGGACCGCTACCACCTGGTTGCCCCGGATTACCCGGGCTACGGCCGGAGCGAACAGCCCCCGATGGCCGACTTCGCCTACACGTTCGAAAACTTCGCCGCCCTTGTGGAAGGATTGCTCGAACACCTGCAAATCCGGCAGTACAGCCTGTACCTGATGGATTACGGGGCGCCGGTCGGCTGGACGCTGGCGGCCAAATACCCGGAGAAGATCCAAACCCTGATCGTGCAGAACGGCTGCGCGTACGAGGAGGGCCTGGAGGCGTTCTGGGACCCGATCAAGGCGCTGTGGCGGGACCGCAACGACCAGGAGGCGATCAGTAAACTCCGGACGTTTCACAACGCCGAGGGGTTGAAGTGGCAGTACACGCACGGCGTGCCCGACCCGAGCGTGGTGTCGCCCGACAACTGGGAACTGGACCTGACGCACCTGCTGCGTCCCGAAAACGGGGAAATCCAGATCGAGCTGTTCTACGATTACCGCAACAACGTAAAGCAGTACCCCAAGTGGCAGGCGTACCTGCGGACCCACAACCCCGAAATGCTCATCGTGTACGGCAAGAACGATTACATCTTCCCGGCAAGCGGCGCGGAAGCGTTCAAGAAAGACGTGAGGAACCTGGAGTACCACCTGTACGATACGGGTCACTTCGCCCTGGAAAGCTTCGGCGACGAGATCGGCGCCACCATCCGCGATTTCCTGGACCGGAAAGTAGGCGCCCGAAAACCGGCCAGCCTGGTCGCGGAACGCGCGTAAGCGGCGATCCGAAACTGTAACCAGGACGCACGCAGGGGCCGTGGCGGGTGATGCAATGACCGCGTCATTCGGGGCACCCGTCACTGCCCCTGCGTAACGCCTGGTAAAAATCTTCCGGCACACCTGCTTACCCTTTACAATCGCTTTTATGGAAACACCCTTGGCAAGAGAAGACGAACCGGCTGCGCCAGGCGCCAATGCGTCGCCTGGGAGGCACCGCATGAGCCCGGAACGGGAAGTGCAGCAGGTGCTGGCGCGGTACGTCCGGGCCGCCGATGCCCGCGACGGAGCCGCCATGAGCAACCTGTTTACGCCGGACGGACAGGTGGAAACCTACTACGTGCACGCCGGCAAACCGGAACTGATCTTTGTGTTGTCGGGGCGGGAAGCCATTGCCCACGCGGTATCCAACCTGATGAAGCCCCATCCCGACCGCGGCTGGAGCCACCATACCACGTACGACCTGATCATTGAGGTGGACGGAGACCGGGCCACGATTGATGCCCAGTTCATTACCTACAACGTGGTGGGAGACGCCCGGCCGGCGGAGGGCTGGCCGGCCGGGACGCTGGGCGTACAGGGGAAAATCACGCCCATCGAGTCGGGGTATTACCAGCCCAGTTTACGGCAAACCGAGGACGGCTGGAAGATTGCCAGGCACCGGATCCTGATGGACATGCCCATGGCGATTCCGGGCGCATAAGCCCAAAAGCGAAAACCAAACGGGTGCTGCCGGGGCAACCGGCCGCCCGGCCCTTCGCCGCGCCCTGCCGTTGCAAGGAATGATTGACCTACTTACCAAACGCAAACCCAACCATGGAACAACGCCCCCCACTGCCGCCGTTCACGCTCGAATCGGCCCGGCAAAAAGTGCAACTCGCCGAAGACGCCTGGAACAGCAAAGACCCGTTGCGGGTTTCGATGGCCTACACCCCGGACACGATCTGGCGAAACCGCGGTCAATTCATCCACGGCCGGGAAAAAGTGCAGGAATTCCTGCAAGGGAAATGGGAAAAGGAACTTGACTACGTGCTCAAAAAAGAACTGTGGAGCTTTACCGGCAACCGGATCGCCGTTCGCTTTGAATACGAGTGGCACGACGCAGCGGGCCACTGGTACCGCTCGTACGGCAACGAGATGTGGGACTTCGACGAGAACGGCCTGATGCGGGAACGTTATGCCTCCATCAACGATGCGCCCATCGCCGAAAGCGACCGGCGGCTGGCAAGGTAGCCCCGGGCGGAGGCAGGCGCCGGTCCGTGCGAAGGGTCATGCCTGCTCCGCCATTCAACCACCCAACTGATGCAGACCATGAAAAAGACCATTTTGATTACCGGCGCCTCTTCGGGCATCGGCAAGGCAACGGCTGAACTGTTTTCGGCCCAGGGCTGGAATGTGGTGGCTACGATGCGCAGTCCCCAAAAGGAAGAAGCCCTTTCCCGGCTGGACAACGTGCTGGTGACCGGACTGGACGTGCAAAGACCGGCAACCATCGCGGAGGCCATTGCGCAAGGGATGGCCCGCTTCGGACAAATAGATGCCGTCGTGAACAACGCCGGCTACGGGCAAAACGGGTTGTTCGAAGCCATCAGCCCCGCGCAGGTGATGCAGCAATTCGAGGTGAACGTGTTTGGCGTGATGCACGTGACCCGGGCCGTGCTGCCGCATTTCCGCCGGCAAAAAGGCGGTATGTTCCTCAACGTAAGCTCAGGGGCAGGCCGTTTTACCCTGCCCCTGCTCTCGCTGTACGCCGCCTCAAAATTTGCCCTCGAAGGGTTTTCGGAAGGACTCTCGCACGAATTGTCCGCGCTCAACATCCTCGTCAAGATCATCGAGCCGGGAGGTACGGAAACCAACTTCAACAAAGTCGCCGGGGAACAGCACGCCCATGATCCGGAATTAACGGATTACGAACCTTTTACCCAGGCCGCCGGCAAACTGTTCGCGGGGATGATGGCCCAGAAGTCCGTTTCGGCAGCGGAAGTGGCCCGGGTGATTTACCAGGCCGCCACCGACGGCACCGACACCCTCCGCTACGCCATCGGCAACGCAGATTTCATGCGGCGGCTTGCGGCCCGCCAACAGTTGCCCGACCAGGAGTACGTGCACTCGGTCCGGGCCGGATTCCGGCAGTTCATGCCCGGGTAGCAGCTTGCTCAACCGGAAACTTCCAGTGCTAGCCACCAAGTCACCAGGACACCAGGGAAACGCAAAGGGTCGTAGTGAACCTTTGTGCCCTGGTGTCTTGGTGGCAACTCATTTCCGTCCTTGGCAACTCAGAAAATGATGCGGGCAACCGGGGTTGTTGCAGCTTACCGGCTTACTTTCCGGGTTTTTATTTCCAGGGGCCGCTCGTCAAACAAGCCGTCCAGTTTCCGCTTCAGGGCTTTGATTTCGGGGGAAGCGGATTGCTTGCGCGCCGCAAACAGGGTTTGGGCGTCGGTGGGCTTGCCGTAAAAACCCGTGTTGGCCTTTTCGCTGACGTCGAGCACCGAGCCGCTCAAGCTGATGCCGGCAAACACGCCCTTGGCCTTGGAGTAAGAGTACACTTCGGCCTCCAGTTTGGCGTCGGTACTGGCCGTGGAGTTGCGGCCCAGCGGACCGGCCGTGACCGACACGTCGCCCCCCAGCGTGAAGCTGTTTTTGCCAATCCTGGTCAGCGTTTCCCGGTTCTTGAAGATGAGCACCAGGTCTACCGATTGCACCCCGGCCTGCAAGCCGAAGCTGCCCCCCGTGAGCGACACGAAAACGGGGTTGCTCCAGGTGCCGTCGGCCCGTTTCACCACGGCAATGCCGGTTCCCCGCTTGCCGGCCAGCCCCAGCCCGGCGTTGACCAGCCCGGGCACGACCACAATTCCTTCCGTGATCTCGAAGAGTTGCTGGGGGATGTTTTCTTTGAGCTTGGTAAACTCGGTAAGCACTTCGATGGACTTGTCCAGTTTGGCTTCCTGTTTATCCTGGCTGTTTGCGGGCAGGGAGAGCAGGAAGCAGGCTGCCGCGAGCAGCAGTACTTTTGCATTTTTCATGATTGTGTGCGTTAGGCATTGTGGAAAATAAAAAGCGGGGCAGTGGTCCCGAGAGCCGGACGGTGCGGGCAGGGTCGGGGAATTGCGTAGGGAACACCCCAATTGCGTGCCAGTAAAAGAATCCGCCCGGGAATCGCCCCGGAAAGGGCTTCGAGCCCGTTTTCGCCCGGCCAACGGCGATCACCGCCCGGCACTCCCCTCCAAAAAAGGGGGTTATAGACGGGGAAAAATGGAGTTGTGGCGCTAAAACTGGAGATTATCTGTACGTGATTGGCGCAGTAGCGCCTGATTGCAGTGTTCACGCCGCGTCTGGTTGGAGCGTGGAGGTCTTATCCTGTTGCACCAGTATTTGGAAAAGGGCATTGGAAGATGGGTCCTTTCCCATTTCCCGCCAAACGCTGGGTGCTGTCATGCTGACGAAGGAAGCATCTGGCCCCTAACCCGGAAAGCCTCTCCAAGCATCCCCCACAGAAGCCCGTATCGCCGGGATGGTCACCGCCGTTACTTTAAGCCACCAAGGCACCAAGGCACGAAGGCACACGAAGATTTCCGTTCCCGCACAACCCTCCGTGCCCTTTGGTGCCTTGGTGGCTTGAAGTGGCTTAACCCTGCCACGGTTGCAGTAAGTGCCCTTTGCCCATGCCCCTCCGTCAGGCATTCCCGTGAACCCGGCGCGTACGGGCGTCCCGGGCGAGGAGCCAGGCCCGGGCCGCCCCGGCTTCCAGGAAATACCGGCTTTCGAGCAGCGGGGACGCGGCCAGGGCGGCCCGCAGCAGCAGGTCCGAACCCAGCTTGGCAAACTGGTTCATGTCCCGGAGCACGATGGCTACCCGGGTGTTGCGGCTCAGCTGCGCTTTGGCCTGGGGCAGCCACTGCCCGACGGCCCACTGCAAATCCAGCGGGTTGTACATGACCAGGTCGCGCTGATCCACCAGCCACCTTTTGACCTGGTGCTGAACGGCCAGTTGCAACGCGGCCAACTGGCCGTCCACGTAGTGCTCCCGGGCCGGCACGCCGCGCCAGGTCTGTTGGAGCAGATGCACGTGGGGCTCCACCACGACCGTGACGTGCTCATTGTGGTACGTTTTCATGAGGGTTCAATTGGGAGGAAAAAAGGGAAAGCGCCGGGGTCTCCCCGTTACCGGGCGCCGGCCGCTTGCAGCCTTTCCCGCAGGGCCTCGTTTTCGCCGCACACCTTCTGGAGTTCGATCTCCGTCAACCGGTAGGCGTACTGGAACTGGTCGATGTCCGCTTCAATAAAGCCTACTTCCCGCAGCAGTTGCACCTTACTCCAGATGTGTTGCAGCCGCCCGTAAAATTCGTCCTCCCGTCCGGGCCCGTTGGCGGGCAAAAAAGGGGCTATCGCGGGGGCGCCAAGGGCCCGGGCAAGCGGATTTGCAGTCGTTTTCATCTTGCTGGCTGTTCAGAGTCGCCGCTGTTCCCCGGGGTAATGGTGGTGTAGAGGTATGGATGGTTTTCTTGGTGTCTTTGTTTCTTGGTGGCAATCTTTTTTACACCGGAGTATGCATCGTTACGCGGGAAGCGTGACGAAGGCACGGGCGGGTTACCCGTAACTGGCCTGAAAGCCCGGGTCCCCTACCCCGGCCCGGTCGGCCAGCAGCGCCGTGAGGGCCCGGTGCCCTTCGGGGGTGCAGATGCCCAGGTAGAAATGATAGTAGTAGTGGGTGAGCATCGCCGGGAGCGGCAGGCGGTTCGACGGGTTGCGTTGCGCCCCGAAGGCGTACGCGAGTTGCCCGTAGGCCAGGCTGGCAAAAAGGCCCACCGGCAGGTCCGCCCGGAAATACCCTTCCTCCATGCCGCGGGAGAGCTGGCGCTGCACGATGATCTCGGTGATGTGCGCGTACGCCCGGTGGCTGTCGGGAAACCGGCGCTGCAAGTCCTTGATGAAACCCGGGCTGACCGTCTGCCAGCTTTCCGAGAAATAGTCGCCGGCCCACACCACTTCCTGGAGGGCATTTTCGGCCAGGCTCCCGATCAGGTCCAGCTGCGCCAGTTGCCGGCCGAGCAAAGCCGAGACGGCCTGCTGCACCAGTTCGCCCTTGGCGGGAAAATGCTTGTATATCGTCTGCTTCGACACGTGCAGCGCCTCGGCCAGTTGGCCAATGGTGAAGTGGCCGGCGCCCCGTTGCCATACCCACTCGGCGGCTTTGTCGGCAATCTGCTGTTTCTGGGAATTCATGCGGTGGTTGGGTTAAAAAATGATCTGGTAATACCGGTCGCGTCACACTGGCGTCCCTAGCCGGCCTTCCGGTCAACCGCCAGGTGCCGGTTTTCAACCGAGTAGAGTTTGACGCGCTGCTCTTTGCCCTTGAGCGGCACCTGGTCAACGAACCGGAGGCGTCCGGCCCCGGGCAGCACCAGGCTCCCGGCCAGGGATTCGGAAAACAACAGCTTTTGGCCCAGCCGGTTGCACTGTTCCAGGATGCGGGCGGCCGTATTGAGCACGTCGCCGTGGTAGACCACCTCGCTCTTCAGGTCGCCTACCTGCGTAGTCACCACCGGTCCGCAGTGCAGGCCCGCCTTGAAATCGGGCACCAGGCCGTACGTGCGCCAGTAGTAGACGCGCCGCCGGTCCACCTGCCGTTCCATGCGGAAGAAACACGCCACGCAGTTGGCCTCCCGCAGGCCGTCCCGGGTGAGCCAGGTCACCACCACCTCGTCGCCCACGTACTGGTAAATCTCGCCCCGCGTTTCGAGCACCGGTTCGCTGAGGTCGGCGAAAAAGTCGCTCAGCAGGCGGCTGAACTGGTAGTGGCCCAGTTGCTCGGCAATGGCGGTGGAATCTTTCAGGTCCACGAACATGAACACGCGGTCTTCTTCCCGGGGCTGGTGGTACTTGCCCGTCACGAAGCTCCAGAACACCCGCCGCCCCATCTTCTGGATCATCTGGTAGATGAACGTCACCTGGAAGCAGATGACCAGCGTGTGGAGCACGATGCGGCCGTACAGGTGCCAGTTGGCAAAGATGAAGGGGGCGCCCCGCACGTCGGCATTCAGGTCGAACCGTTGCCGGAGTCCCGGGTCGCGGGAAAGCACTTCGGGGAAGAACGCGTACGTGACCAGCATCACGGCCAGCAGGACAATGACCAGGTTGGCCATCGTTTTGATGAGCAGCAACACCGGGAAAGAGTACTTGCGGTCCAGGACCGGGTACACGAACAGTTCCATGCCCCCGACGGCCGGCCCCAGCAGGCTGCTCAGCAACAGCAGGGTGAGAAAGGAATGGAAGGTCATCCCGCCGATCAGCAGGGATTGCAGCACCAGCGCCAGCAGGAAGATCAGGCTCAGTTGCAGGATGGTGCCTGCCCGGTACGAGTGTAAAAGCGAATGTCTGGTGGTCATGGCGGTGGGGATGAACCGGGCCGGGCCGTCAGGGGTGTAGCAAGCTGATGTACAGTCCTTTCGTCCGGCAATGTTGTTGGATGTTGAAGTTGAGCAGCGCCAGCGTTTCGATGTAGCGGGCCATCGAAAGCGGGCCGATGTCGAGGGCTTCCAGTTTGCTTTCGCGGATGAGGCGCGCCACGATGCGCTTGGCCAGGGCGTTGTCGCCGCAGTACAACACGACCGGGGGAGGCCCCAAAGGCACGTCATGCCAGTGGGCCGTCACCGTGGAATACACCTTCACCACGTGCAGCGTGGGCAGTTGCCGGGCAATTTCTTCCGCCCCCGAGGCCGCCCAGCCGCCCATCCCCACCGGCAAACCGTCCGGGAAAGGCACCGACAGGTCCACGAGAATCTTGGCTTCCACTTTTTCTACTTCCGCCAGTGCCGGCCCGATGCCCGGCCACCCGACGGCCAGCACGACGATCTCGCCGAACTTGGCGGCTTCCAGCGCCGAACCGGTCCTGATCCCCGCCACAACCGGTACGGCCGGCGCCGGGAATGCCCCCGCGGGCGGGCCGATCACCACCTGGTGGCCCTGGGTATGCCAGTGATGCGCCAACGCCTGGGCCAGCGCGCCGGCCCCGATGATTCCGATGTCCATGGGTGAAACCAGTTTATGAAACGAGTAATGCCAGGGGTGATGCAAAGCGGGAACCAAACCGCCCGGATACGGCCATTCTCAAAGCCATTATCGGGCAACCCACTGATAACCAAAGGACTAATTTGGGCTCGCGCGTTTTTCCTTCCGGGCGAACGGGCCGTTTGTTCGTAAGAATTTGGAGATTCTAGGATACCTCCAAGAATTTTTGGAGGCGATTGCCGGCGTTCTTTTTTTTTGGTTATCCTTGCCTGAAGCCATACCACGCGACAACCATACCCATCATGCACACGCCAACCTGGGACAGCGGGCAACTCTTCGCACTGAGCGTCGCCCTGAGCAACGTTGACAATCCTCCGGAACTGATCCGTTTCATGGAAGAAAAAATAACCCCCCTGCTGCAGGAGCAGGTGGCCTACCAGTTCCTGTCGGTTTCCGGCAGCGGGCACCGGTTGCAGCTCCTGGCGGACAGTACGCGGGTTCACCCCGGCGAAGAACCCGCCGCGGAAGGCATCCCGGTGCCCGCCGCCCTGGCCGCCCTCCTGCGGGAGCCGGAACCCCGCATCGTCGCGGCCGACCGGTTTCCCTTCGCCCCGGAGACGCGGGCGGGCCAACCCCGGACCGCCGGCAGCGTCCTCACCGTTCCGTTGCGGCAACGCGGGGAAGCGACCGGCGTGCTGAACGTGTTCGCGGGCCGCCCGGATTTCTTCCAGCCCCGGCACCTGTCGCTGTTTGCGCAACTGGGCGGGTTGATGGCCGCCACGGTGGCCCACCTCGTCGCCGGGCAGGCACTGGCCCGCCACAACTGCGAGAAAAGCCAGATGCTCAAAATGGCCCAGGCGGTTTCCCGGCTCCGCAGCCGGGACGATCTGCCCGGTTTCCTGCCGCTGCTGCAAAACTTCTTTCCCGGGGCCGAAATCCTGCTGGCCGCTTTGACCAAGGGAGACAGCCATTACACGCTGCTCATCAAACAGGCCCCCGGCTTCCCGGCGCAGGCGGCCCCCGCCGGGCCCCGCGATTGCGGCTACTGCGGCTCGTCGGTGCAGGAACTGCTGAAGCACCCGGGACCGGCCGTTTTTCGTTTCGCCGAAATCCGGCAGCGTTTCCCGGAAGATTCTTTCGACTGGGTGGCGCGGCCCGACGAGGTGGCCGAGGTATTGGCGATTCCGTTGCACTGGGCGGGCAAAGTGACCGGCGCCCTGGTGGTGAACGCCTACCGGGAAGGCTACTTTCAGCCCGACCCCCTGCCCCTCTACGGCGGGCTGGCCGAAATGATGGCGGTGCTCATCAACAACATCCTGGTCAACGAAGAACTCACCCGGCGCGAACGCGAAGAAGCCCTCAAGCTGGAGATCGGCAACCTGCTCACTTCCCACAAGAACCGCGAACAGCTCGGCCAGGCGTGCGCCCTTGCCATTGCCCAGGTGGTGCCGTCTTCGTTTTTCGCGGTGCGCATCTACGAAAATCCCGGCAAGCTGGGCTACCTGCGGATGTACGCCAAAAGCGCGGAGGGCCCCTTCGAGCTCGTCGAAAACGACGCGCTCATCCGCAGCGCCGGCCTCGACCCGGGCGTCATTGCGGGCGATACCGGGCAACTGGCGGCCCGGCCGGGCCTGCTGACCGGTGAAGCGTTCGCGGCCGGGCAGGCGTCCAACCACTTCATCCGCTACGCCCACGCCGCCGCGGGCGTGCGGTCGCTGCTGGTGCTGGCCGTGGAGAGCCGCCGGGGCTACACCACGCTCATCCTGCTGGGCAACCCGCAGCCCTGCGGCCTGCTGCCCGAACACCTGGCCCTGCTGCAAACGCTCTCCCCGCAGATCCAACTGTCGCTCGACAACCTGTTTGCCTTCGAAGACCTGGCCCGGCAGGAATACGAAAAGGAAGTACACCTGGCGATCACCAACATTTTCACCACCAACCGGCCGGTGCGCAGCGGCATCCATTCTTCCATCGGGGAGCTGGTCACCGGGCAGGTCAACCGGCTCATTCCCCTGGAGGTATCGTTTGCGTACGTCACCCATCCCACCCACCCGGAAAAGGATTTCGTGGCGGGCCACTACCGTTCGGGCAACGAGTTTGCGCCCCTGTCGCCCGAGGTGTTCCTGCAACAGTTCGGCGCCAAACCCGGCCAGTTGTCGGAGATGGCCAAAGACTGGCACGGGCTCTTCGGGCAGTCTTCCCTCTACGTGGGCGAAGCGTTCGATGCGTTGCTCAAACAGAGCACGTTCATGCAGCTCGTGAGCCGGCACCTGGGCATCCGTTCGCTCATGGGCATTTCGCTCGGCATCCCCGACCGGACCGTTTCCATGCTTTTCGTGGGCAGCAAGCACCCCTACGCCTACCAGGAGTCCGACGCGGCGATCCTCCGGCGGCTGGCCCCCCAGATCAACCTGGGGATGCAGAACATGTTCGCCTTCGAAGAAATCCAGTCGCTGCAAAAGCACCTGGAACAGGAAAAGACGTACCTGACCGAAGAGATCAAAAACACGCACGACTTCGAGCAGATGATCGGTACGAGTCCGTTGCTCAAGCAGGCTTTCGTGCAGGTGCAGCAGGTGGCCCCCGCCGACGCGACGGTGCTGGTGCTGGGCGAAACCGGCACGGGCAAGGAACTCATTGCCCGGGCGGTTCACCACCAGTCGCCCCGCAGGAACCGGGTGCTGGTGAAGGTGAACTGCGCCTCGCTGCCCGCCCAACTGATCGAATCGGAGCTGTTCGGCCACGAGAAGGGCAGCTTTACCGGCGCCTACGACCGGCGGATCGGCAAATTCGAACTGGCCAACGGGGGCACCATCTTCCTCGACGAGATCGGCGAGCTGCCCCTGGAACTCCAGGCGAAACTGCTGCGGGTGTTGCAGGAAAAGGAGATCGAACGCATCGGCGGCAAAACCACCATCCCGCTGGACGTGCGCATCATCGCCGCCACCAACCGCAACCTGGAGAGCGAAGTGGCCGAGGGCCGTTTCCGCTCCGACCTGTACTACCGGCTGGACGTGTTTCCCATCACCCTGCCGCCCCTGCGCGACCGGCCCGAAGACATTCCCCTGCTGGCCAATCACTTCGCCCAGAAGTTCTGCAAAAAGATGGGCAAGCCGTTCATGGGCATCCGCGAGACGGCCATGATGGAACTGATGGCCTACGACTGGCCCGGCAACATCCGCGAACTGGAAAACATCGTCGAGCAGGCCGTCATCATCAGCCAGGGCAGCAGCCTGCACTGGGCCCGTCCGCTGACGCCCACCCGGGCGGTACCCAAAACCCTCTCCCCCCGGACCGACGGGTTGGGTGGCCGCAGCGCCGCCCTGCCGTCCCGGGCGCCGGTGATGCCCGCCGAGGAGGACATCATTACGATTCTGAGGCAAACCAAGGGCCGCATCATCGGCAAGGGCGGCGCGGCCGAAATCCTGCGCATGCGGCCGTCGCAGCTCGAAGAGATCGAACGCAACTACCTGATCCTGGTGCTCCAGGACACCAACGGCCGCATCCGGGGGGCCGGCGGGGCGGCGGAAAAACTCGACATCAAACCCACCACCCTGGAGGCCCGCATCCGCAAGCTGGGCATTACCAAAAAGGAAATCTACTGAGCGGAAGAATAAGGATCAGTCAGCAGGATCGGGGTAAAACCATGTACGTAATTAGCGTCACGTCTAAGGGCACGACCGGGGCAACGGCACAATCCCCTTACGGCTGGGGGTAGTCTTCCAACTAGTATGTGCTTAGCGTTCAACACCGGATGCAACTGGTTCAAAACACAACTGGTTCAAGCGTCCACGCTTGAACCCTTCCACATTAACTGAAGCAGGTGCAGCCGATGGGTACGGGAGCAAGCGTCCACGCTTGCCGATTGGAGTTGTGCTCAGCAGGTAGATATAATGACCAAGCGTGGACGCTTGGGGAAGGGGCTCATCGAATGCGGGGATGTGTGCAGGGGCAGGGGAAAGGTTCAAGCGTGGACGCTTGAACCAGTTGTGTTTTGAACCAGTTGCATCCGGTGTTGAACGCTAAGCACATACTCCGGCTACCCCCTTTTTTCGGGCAAAACTTAGTTTTGCCCTCCGCTGGTCTTTCATGATCAATCTCCTCCAACCACTGCGAGTTGCCCAAAAGGACGCAGTGGGGGCAGTCATGCCTACCACAGGAGCGGTAGGGATGGAATCGCGGCAAAAGGCAAAACTAAGTTTTGGCCCGAAAAAAGGGGGTAGTCCGAAGACTACCCCCAGCCGTGAGGAGGACGTGCCGTTCTCATACCACTGCCCCGGCCGTGACGACACGCTGCCGTTCTGATGACACAGTTCCCCTCTAACCACCTTGCACCCTATCCTGTTACTACCAGTGCCGGGGCAGTCAACTGGCCGCGCGGACCAGCCTTTCGATCAGGCCATTGAGCACGCGGCGGCGGCGCACCGGCCCTTCGAACAGGGCAATGCCGGCGGCGGCGCACGCCACGCCCGCCAATACGTCGAGCACGTAGTGATGGCTCGTGTACACGGCGGCAAACCAGATGCCGGCCGTTACGGTTGCAAAGAGGACATTCACCCGGCCCAGCTTGTTTTTAAGGCCGAAGTACAGGACCACCACCGGGTACGCCGAATGCAGGGAAGGCATGGCCGCAAACACGTTGGAACCCTTGGCGTAGAGCGACGCAAACAGGGAGATGCCGAAAAACCCGTCGAACCGGGCCAGGCCGGCCGTATTGCCGGCCGTCAACGGCTGGAACCCGAAGCCGTACGCCTGCACGTACCAGGGCGGGGCGGCCGGGTAGAGGTAATACACCCCGAAGCCCAGCAGGTTCACCGCCAGGAAGGCCAGGGAAAAATGCACGAATTGTCGCCGGTTCCGCCGGAACAGGTACCCCGCGAAGGCCAGGGGCACCGGTATCCAGCACAGGTAAAACAGCCCGCACAGCACGTCCAGGAAAGCGTTGCCGTGCGCCAGCCAGTACTCGTTGGGCGTCAGGCGCCCGGCCCCCGACCCGATGCCGAACAGGTCTTTTTCCAGGTGGTACAGGCCGCCGATGGACACGGGGCGGTAGTCGTAGTTGGGAAAGGCTTTCATGTAGTCGTAGAGCACCCAGTACACGAGGAAGACCGAAAACCCGGTCACCCCTTTGCGCGTCGCCGCCGAAAAGTGGTACAGGCCATTGCACAGGACGACCAGCACCAGCTGCTCGGGGCGAAAGCCGATCAGCACCCGGGAGAGCAGCAGGTAGGCAGCCGACAGTGCCGCCGTGCGCAGCAGGGCCTTCGGATGAAACGAAACGGTCTTTTCCTCGGTGGCGGGCATCTATTTGGGGGGGTAATCGGACCCGAAAATCTTGTCCCACAGGGCCGAACTCACCCCGAAGCCCCGGGCCGGGTCGGTGTAGTGGTGGCGCATGTGGTGCTTCTTCAGCCGCCGCAGCAGCGGACTTTTGAACGCGTGGTGGTGCAGGGCGTAGTGGCCCAGGTCGTAGACCAGGTACCCGGTCAGCATGCCCGGGAAGGCCGCGAACAACTGCGGCGCGGGCAGCACCAGGTCGAAGAGCAGGTAAAACAGGCAGGCCAGCGGAATGCTGGCCGCGGGCGGCATCACCAGGCGTTTGGCATCGTTGGGATAGTCGTGGTGCACGCCGTGGAAGATGAAGTGCATGCGTTTGCCCCAGGCCGACCGCGGCGCGTAGTGGAACACGAACCGGTGCAGCACGTACTCGATGAGCGTCCAGGACAGCAGGCCGCCGGCGAAGTACCCCGCGAAGGCCCACCCCGCCATACCCATGCCCCACAGGGCCTTCCCGGCAAAAAACAGGATCACGGGCACGTACACGAGGAGCGGCACGTAGAAGGGCACTTTCGACAAACTTTCCAGCGCGTTGCTGCGGAACATCCGCACCGACCCGGTCGCGTTGGAAACGTATTTCTTTTCCATACTCATATTTTCCATATTCATGCCCGGCTAGACTTTGATCCTTTCCACCACGTCGGCGCCGGTGGCCTCGTCGGTGCCGGTCAGCTCCACGTATTTCACGTTGGGCATCCAGAAACTTCCTCCTTCAATGCGCAGGTAAATGCGCTTGAGCACGGCCCGCTTGCGGCCGATGGTGGCGTACACCCGGTACTGGTCGTCGGCACCCGACCGGACCAGGTACAGCGGCATTTTGCCGTAGGCGACGAACCGGAGTTCGAAGGTTCCCGGCTCCAGTTGCCGCACCTTGAGCCCGTAGGCGAACCGGCGCTGGACGAAATTCAGCGGTTTGGGCTGCCCGCCCTCCTCGTAGCGCATCCAGAACACGCGGACGGGTTCCTGCCCGTCCAGCCGGCCCCCCGCCTTTACGTTGAGCTGGTAAATGATGGTGTTCGTGTTGGGGTCCCGTTGCAGGTAAAAGAGCTGGTTGGCAATGCCGGTGGGCGTGGGAAAACGAATGCCGGGCAGCGAATCGGAAACCGGGCGGGCCAGCACGTTTGCGCCCGGGCCGGCCCCCAGCAGGGCAGCCAGCAACAGCGAGACGACGGCCGAAGCTTTTTTCCCCGGCACGGTCGGTACGAACAGCCGCCTTTCTTTCGCTTCCAGGGCTTTGCCGGCGTCGCGCAGGCGGTTCACGGCGGTAATGTTGGTCATCACGGCCATGACGGCGACCGGAAACGTGAAGATGGACATGGTTTCGAACACCTGCACCGAAGTGCCCGGGGCGTAGAGTTTGAAGTCGCCGCCCAGCCACGCCGAAGCCAGGCCGCACAGCAAGGCACTCACGCCCAGCAACACGACCCGTTCGGGACGTTGCATGAGGCCGCCCTTGCATTCGATGCCCAGCCCTTCGGCGCGGGCCCGCGTGTAGCTCACCATCATCGAGCCGATCAGGGCCACGAAGGCGAAGAGCGAACTGAGGAAGTAGTGGTGGGCCACCAGGTAGTAGCAGATGCCCAGGAACGTGAACAGTTCGCTGTAGCGGTCGAGCACCGAGTCGTAGAGGGCGCCGAAGGTGGACTTCATGTTGCCCAGGCGGGCCACCTGCCCGTCGAGCATGTCGAAGAGGCCGGCAAACAGGATCAGGGCGCCGCCCCAGCCCACGAAGCGCAGGTCGCCCCGGTGACCGGCCTCGGCCCCCACGATGAACACGACGGCCACGCCCCCGTTGAGGACCATGCCGATGGTGGTGACGGCGTTGGGCGTGAGACCCGCCCGGATCAGCAGCCGGACGAACGGGTTGATTACCTGGTAAATGCCCGCCTGCACGTTGTCGCGCAAAGAAAGCTGTTGCATAAGGTTGGAGGTTGAGAGTTAAGGAGTTTGTGCGTCAGGGCATTGGGGAGTTTGAGCGTCTTTACGGGCTTGACCACCCCTGTCCCCTCCTTGATGGAGGCTACGATTAGGACACTTTTGCAGAAGAGTCATAAAAGGCTATCCCGAGCCGTCAGTGAGACACTGACGGCGGCAGACACTGACGGCGGCAGACGAATCCTTTATCGGGGTAGTTCCGTGCCGTCGTCAATGTCTCTTGCTGCCGCGGTCAGTGTCTCACTGACCGCTTTTCGCGCTACTTCAAAAATGTGTCCTAATCGT
>CADCTQ010000496.1 GCA_902805615.1 uncultured Cytophagales bacterium | reverse complement strand
TCCACCCTTCCACCCCGTCCAGGATCGTTGCCGTAGCGCCGGTGCGTTCCTGCACGTACTGGCGGGCCGTGCGGGCGGCTTGCCCGTAGCGGGCGGCGTCGTTGTACAGCGGGGTGAAGGCCGCCCGTAATTCTTCGGTGGTGGCAATGCCGAAGGCGCCGCCCAGGCGCACCAGGTCCACGGCCTCCAGGAACTTGCCGTGCCGGGGACCGAAGAAGACCGGCAGGCCGAACGTAGCGGCCTCCAGGATGTTGTGGATGCCCTTGCCGAAACCCCCGCCCACGTAGGCAAAATCCCCGTAGGCGTACAGCGACGACAGCATGCCGATGTTGTCAATCAGCAGCACGTCGTAGTCGGCAACGGTGGCCCCGGTGGCCTTCGAATAGCGGATCGTTTTGCGTTGCAGGTCCCGCTCCAGTGCCGCCATGCCGTCCTCGTGCAGTTCGTGCGGGGCGATGATGACCTTGAGCGGCCCGGCAAAGGCGTTGAGGAAGGGCGTGACCACGGCCATGTCCGGCGCCCAACTGCTGCCCACCACCAGCAGCGGCTGCCCCGCCTTGAAGGCCGCTGCCAGCGGAATGTCCTTTTTCTGCGCCGCCACCGTCCGCACGCGGTCGAAGCGGGTGTCGCCGGCCACCGTGACCTGGGCAATGCCGGCGCCCCGGAGCAGCCGCGCCGACACTTCGTTTTGCACGTACAGGTGCGTAAACCGGGCCAGGATGCGCCGGAAGAAGCCGCCGTAGGGCCGGAAAAAAAGCTGCCCGGGCCGGAAAATGGCCGAAAACGAAACCGCCGGGACGTGTTGCCGGTTCAGTTCGGCCAGGTAGTGGTGCCAGAATTCGTACTTGGCGAAAAAGGCAACCGCCGGCCGCACCGCCGCCACGAATTCCCGGGCGTGGCGGGCCGAGTCTTCCGGCAGGTAGAACACGTGGTCGGCGACGGGGTAGTTTTTGCGCACTTCGTAGCCGGAAGGGGAGAAGAAGGTGAGTACGATCTTAAAGTGCGGGTGCCGGGCCCGGAACCCTTCGAGCACCGGCCGGGCCTGCTCAAATTCGCCCAGCGACGCCGCGTGGAACCAGGCCACCGGGGCCGCGTTGCCCCGCAACTGCGCGGCGATCTGCGGCAGCAGGCCCCGCCGCCCGGCCACGAACTGCTTCGCCTTCGGGTTCCAGGGGGCGGCCAGGCGGATGAGCAGGGCGTAGAGACGGAGGGCAATGGTGTAGAGCAACAACATATTAAAGCGGACGGCCAAAACGGCACGCGGGCAAAAGTAGACCAATTAGACCAAAATGTTATTTTTGCGGCCAAATGAACGGCAGCATGACCGCCAAAGACCTTTTGCTCGACCAGACCGCCAGTTCGCACCGGTGGATTGAGAAAATGATTGACCACGTGCCCGCGGAGAAATGGGGCCTCATCCCGGCCGGTTTGAACACCAGCCTCAAGTGGCAGGTGGGGCACCTGGTGCTGAGCCAGCACTACCACGGGGTGGTGGTGATCGCCGGTCCGCAGCCCGACCTCCTGGAGAAACTACCCGTGAAAGCGTATTCGCCCTACTTCGTGTTCGGCGACAAGATCGGGGAGGTGGATGAGCGGTTCACGGTGGAAGAACTGCGCGCGAGCCTCCGGCTGGTGCAGGAAAAGGGACTCTGGGCCATCGGGCAGCTCGCCGACGGGGACCTGGCCGGCCCGCTGTTTCCCCGGCCGGTGCCGCACCCGGTGGCGACCAATAAGCAGGAGGCCCTCTCCTGGAACGTCAAGCACAACATGTGGCACTGCGGCCAGATCGGCATGGTGGCCCGCGCCGTGGGCCATCCCTTTGATTTCAAACTAAAGGAACTGACGCGAAAGCCCTGAGGCCGGACGCCGGGTGAAAGCACGAGTTGGCGCGCAGTAGAACGGGCCGGCGCGAAGCAAAACGGGCTGGCGCGAAGCTGTGCTTCGTGCCGACTATTCTTTCGCCTCTGGCGGAACGGAGGTTGTTTCCCGCGTGGTAAATGTTTCTCCACATGCCCATTGCATCACCGCCCTTGCCTGGGCGCGCAGGCGTCCGCCGCTGCAGGTATTGTCCGGGAAACACACAACCGGCGGAAAAGCGCCTCGTTCCGCCAGAGGCGGAAAACATAGCCGGCACGAAGCACAGCTTCGCGCCAGCCCGTTATGCTTCGCGCCGGCACGCGGTGTCGCCTCGCGGAAGTTGGCGCCTCGCGGGTTGGCGTCGCATTGCGGGTAGGGGGCGCATCGCGGCTCCCCTCCCCGGAGGGGCCGGGGGTGGGTTCTCACCTGTCCCACGCCATTGTTTGACTGTATGCTGATACGCCATTATGCGTATTTTCCCGGGCGGTGATCTCCTCATACCCTGTCTCCTATGGGTCAAACCCACCTCCAGCCCCTCCAGGGAGGACAGTCGCGTAACCACCGGTTCCGTGGACGGGAAACTATTGCGTGACGGTGGTCCTGGAACGGCGGGCTCTGGTTGGGGTTCCTGCTCCGGTTGTGTTACTGACGGAAAAATTTTTTGCATTCCTCTCGCAGTGGGGTAACCGGCATCCCGGCCGGGAAGTGTTACGTGGGCCGTCTTGTTTTCCGCCCAATTGCCCGTCTGCTGCCGTCAATCGCCCGTTTTGCCCAAATGCTTACATCAGCGGGGGGACAATTTGTTGCCCGCAGGGCCGGCGCCGGGACGGGAATCGGCCGGATTTTCGGAAATTTGGTGCGTGAACTTTCTGCCGCAGCAGGTTCCCCTTTGAGCCGTATTCCCAACTTTATTTATGAACATATTCTACAAGAGCAGCCTCGCTTTTGCACTGATCGCCTTCCTGGGCAGTTGCGAAAAAAAGGCCCAGGAAAACACCCGGCCGCCCGCTGAGGATGCCAAAATCGTGAAGGTGGACGCCCCCAAGCCGGCCCCCGCCCCCGAGCCCAAGCCCGAACCCGTGCGTCTCGACACGGCCGCCTACAACAAGATGACGGCCCACATGGTCAACGGCGACACCACCGGCCGCTGGCCCGTGAAGCACGACTACCCCCTGGTGGGCGCCGTGCTGCCGTTCAAGCGGGTGATTTCGTACTACGGCAACCTGTATTCCAAACAAATGGGCATCCTGGGCGAACTGCCCAAGCAGGAAATGCTCAAGAAGCTGCAATACGAAACCAAAAGGTGGGGAGAGGCTGATCCCACGACCCCCACGGTGCCCGCCCTCCACTACATTGCCGTAACGGCCCAACTGCTGCCCGGCAAGGGCGGCAAGTACCGCCTCCGGATGCCCTTCCACCAGATTGACACGGTGATCAAGTGGGCCAGGGAAATTGACGCCCTCGTGTTCATTGACATCCAGGTGGGCCTGGGCAGCCTCCAGGAGGAAATGCCCGAGTTCGAGAAGTTCCTGGCCCTGCCCAACGTGCACTTCGGCGTTGACCCCGAATTCTCGATGAAGACCGGCGCCAAGCCCGGCACGGTGATCGGTACCTTCGACGCGGCCGACATCAACTACGCCACCGGCTACCTGGCCGAAGTGGTGAAGAAGTACAACCTGCCCCCCAAAATGCTGGTGGTGCACCGGTTTACCCGCCCGATGGTGACCAACTACAAGCAGATCAAACTGCGCCCCGAGGTGCAGATCATCATGGACATGGACGGCTGGGGACCGCCCGCCAAAAAGGTGAGTACTTACAAATCCTTCATCTACCCCGAACCCGTGCAGTTTACCGGCTTCAAGATCTTCTACAAGAACGACACCGAACGCGTCGGCATGAAAGAGGCCATGCAGCCCGAAGACGTGCTCAAGCTCCGGCCCCGCCCGATGTACATTCAGTACCAGTAGGCGAAACGTCCGCAACCGGCGGTTGCAACCGCCGGTTGGATCCCAATTCCAATACGGGCCCGCAAGGTTTCAAAGCTTTGCGGGTTTTTAGTCTGTGCTGCATGGTACTATTCCCGGCTAAAATATAACCTCGCCGGGAACCGATGAATACAGACCCAAAGCCGCGGGAATGACCAACCGGGTCGGGCCGCAACGCCCCGTCCGGTTGCACGCAACGCCCCGCATTTTCAGATGGGTTTCACCCCGCGCATTGCCAACAAGTTCACTGCTAATTGCCTCACCATGAACAAAGTAAAACTGATTTTCACCCTTGCCCTGCTGGTGGCCGGTCGCACCCTGTTGCCGGCGCAGGACCGGGTCTATTCCCTCATTCCCGAGCCCGTAAGCGTGCAGCCCGGGCAGGGAACGTTCGTGCTCACCGCCGCTACCCCGCTGGTGGTGCCCGCCGGTTCGGCCGAGGCCGGCAAGGTTGCCGCGTACCTGGCCGACCAACTCCGGCCGGCCACCGGGTTTGCCCTCAAAACCGCCAACGCGGGCGACAAGGGCATCGGGCTGGTGCTCAACCCCCAGCCGGAAGCCCGCCTGGGTGCGGAAGGCTACCGCCTCGAAGCCACGGCCGACAAAGTGACCATCCGGGCCAACGGTCCCGCCGGCCTCTTCTACGGCGTGCAGACGCTGCTGCAACTGCTGCCGCCCGGCATCGAAAGCAAAACCCCCGTGAAGGACGCCCGGTGGGAAGTGCCGGCCGTGACCGTGACCGACTACCCGCGGTTCGCCTGGCGCGGCCTCATGCTCGACGTGAGCCGCCACTTTTTCCCCAAGGAGTACGTGAAGTCGTACATTGACCAGATGGCCCGCTACAAGTACAACCGCTTCCACTGGCACCTCACCGACGACCAGGGCTGGCGCATCGAGATCAAGAGCCTGCCGCGGCTCACCGAAGTTGGCGCCTGGCGGGTGCCCCGGGTGGGTACGTTCAATTCCAACGAACCGCCCCGGCCGGGCGAAAAAGCCACCGACGGCGGCTTCTACACGCAGGACGACATCCGGGAAATCGTGCAATATGCCAAAGAACGTTACATTGAAATATTGCCCGAGATTGACGTGCCGGGCCACAGCATGGCCGCCCTTGCCGCCTACCCCGAACTCTCCTGCTCCAAGGATCCCAACGTGCAGGTGAACCCCGGTTCCAAGTTTTCGACCTGGCACGGCAACGGCACGTTCACCATGCACATTGACAATACGCTCAACCCGTCCGACGAAAAGGTGTACGGCTTCCTCGACAAGGTATTTACCGAGGTGGCGCAGCTCTTCCCGTTCGAGTACGTGCACATGGGCGGCGACGAGTGTTACAAGGGCTTCTGGGCCAAGGACCCGGGCTGCCAGGCGCTCATGAAAAAGCTCAACCTCAAGGACATGGACCAGCTCCAGGCGCACTTCAACCGGCGCGTGGCGGGCATCCTCAAGGACAAGGGCAAAAAGACCATCGGCTGGGACGAAATCCTGGAGGGCGGCCTGGCCCCCGGCGCGGCCGTGATGAGCTGGCGCGGAATGAAGGGCGGCATCGAAGCGGCCCGCCTGAAAGCCCCCGTCGTGATGGCCCCCTCGCCGCACTGCTACATTGACCTCATGCAGGGCGACCCTGCGGTGGAAGTGTTCGTGTACAGCACCGTACGCCTCAAAAGCAGCTACAACTGGGACCCCGTGCCGCAGGGCGTGGACTCTGCGTTTATCCTCGGCGGCCAGGGCAACCTCTGGACGGAGCAGATTCCTTCGACGCCCCAGGTCGAATACATGACTTACCCGCGGGCCTTTGCCCTGTCGGAAGTGTACTGGACGCCCAAGGCGAAAAAGGACTGGAACGGCTTCCTGCGGAAGGTGGAGCACCACTTCGACCGCTTCGACCACGCCGGGCGCAACTACGCCCGCAGCATGTACGACCCGGTGATCACGGTGAAGAAGAACCTGCAGGGGCTGCTGGTGGTGGACCTGGCCCCCGAAGTGCCGGGCCTGGACCTGTACTACACGGTTGACAACACGATTCCCAACCAGTACTTCCCCAAGTACAACGGGCCGGTGACCATGCCCGAAGGCGCCGATACCTTCCGCGTGATCTCGTACCAGGGCGGCAAGCCCGTAGGCCGGCTGATCTCGATCAAGACGCCGGACCTGGAGAAGCGGGTGAAGAAGTAAAAATAAAGCCGGTTCCTGGTGCGCACGAAAGCCCCGTCATGGGGCTTTCGGCGTGTTGGGTGGGAAAAAGATGAACGGTTCCGGGCTTTTTACCCGGATTACGCGTATTATTCCGAACAGTGATGCTACCGCGTATGAGCCACACCCTGCCGATCCCCGGTACCCTGATCCGGGAGGAAATTGATGGGAAAGTTTTTCCCTATAAGCAATACCGTAAAATCCTTTCCGGTGAATTAACGCCGCATTCATCCCTGGGAAGTTCTGAATTGCAATCTACGTTGGTTTCGATCATGCACGGGTACCTGTTCGGGCAACTGGACCGCAAACAATATCACCTGGTTACGGGCGAACCGGGCATCCACCTCACGCACCGCGACAACCTGGCGAATGACATTGCCATCTATCCCCGTTCTGAAAAGTCCGGTGCGTTGACGACGAATTACTTTTCGCGGCCCCCGGTGGTAGTCATCGAAGTAGACGTGAAAGTAGATACGACGGAGGCCGGCATGACGGAGTTTGAGTACGTGATCCTCAAAAGCCAGCAACTGATCGGCTTTGGTTGCCAGCAAGTCGTTTGGGTACTGACGTCCATCCGCCAACTGGTCGTGTTTGCGGGAGAGGCGTCGTTCCAGGTGCTCCCCTGGTCTGTCCCACTGCCCCTGCCCGTTGGCGCCGTGCTGCACCTGGAGCAATGGATTGCGGACGAGGGTTTTCATTTTGAGTAGTATGCTGCCCGCCAGCCTTCTGCCACCAAGACACCAAGGCACGAAGTTGCACCAAGGCTCTGTGCCGCTACGGCTTACTTGGTGTCTCTTGGAGTCTCCGGGCCTTGGTGGCAAAAGCGCTTTTGTTTGGCCCGAAAAACAAATTTCATTTGTACGCCGGTAAGGCAGTAACTTGGGGGCCAATCATCATCAACTACTTAACGCATGGGACTATTAGACGGCTTAATGGGACACGCTTCGGAAGTGTCCGTTGAAAAGATCGCGCAGGAATTTCAGCCCATCCTCATTGAAGGGGAAAGGATCGAAAAGGCCTTCCGGCTCATCCGCGACATGTTCATTTTCACCAACAAACGCCTCATCCTGGTGGAAAAGCAGGGCATGACGGGCTCCAAGGTGGATTACCAGACGATTCCCTATTCGAGCATCAAGAAGTTTTCCAAGGAAAGCGCCGGCCTGCTCGACCTCGACGCCGAACTCAAAATCTGGATCACCGGCGAGGCCACGCCCATCCAGAAGGAGTTCCGCAAAGGCGACAGCATCAACGAAGTGTACCGGATTCTGAGCCAGTACGTGCTGAAGTAGGGTATTGAGTATTAGGGGATTGAGGTATTGGGCATCAGCGCAGCCGCTCGTCACGGTCTGGTAGCATAATACTTAATACTCAATCCCTAATCCCTACTTGTATTGACAATTAAGGTTGTGATGAAAAAAGGTTCACCACAGAGACACGGAGGGTACGGAGTTTCACGGAGGCTATTAGGAGAAATACTGTCGTAACGGCTCATTTTCCTCCTTTTCTCCGTGAAACTCCGTGCCCTCCGTGTCTCCGTGGTTCATTTTATTCCCAATTCAACCCTTATTGTCAATTCACCCAATCCCCTGACTTTTACACTATTCCCACATAGAATTTAAAAATTTTTATTTTAACTGTTAGCTATTTTTGCCGGTATTTTTAATTTGAGGAGTATTTTGCATTTTTTCCACCTTCTCCCTGCTCCTCATGACCACCAGTACTCCCCGTCGCCCCGGCCGGATTCTGCCGGCGCTTGTCCTCCTGCTGCTGGTTGCCGGGCAGGGCCTGGCCCAGACCCGCATCAGCGAAATCCGCACCGACAAGGCCCGCTACAACCCCGGCAACCCCGTCAACTTTACCCTCACGCTCAACCAGGCGCAGTCGGGCCTCTCGCTGGAAGTGCGGAACTTTCACCTCAACACGATTGTCGCCCCGCAAACGGTGACCGTGCCAAGCACCGGCACCACCGTCTCCTGGTCGTGGACGCCCCCCAACACCGATTACAAGGGCTACCTGGTCAGCGTGCGGCTCAAGAGCGGCACCACCATCCTCGATGAGACCAGCATCGGCGTGGACGTTTCCTCCGACTGGGGCCGCTTTCCCCGCTACGGCTTCCTGAGCAAGTTCGGCTACAAGTCCGACTGGGACATGGACGTGATGATCCGCCAACTGAACCGCTACCACCTCAACGGCATCCAGTTCTACGACTGGATGGACAAGCACCACCGCCCCCTGGCCGGCACGGCCGCCTCGCCGTCAACCACCTGGTACGACCTGGCCAACCGCCTCACGTACTTCGAAACCGTGAAGGGCTACATTGACCGCGGGCACAACCACAACATGAAGGCCATGTTCTACAACCTGGCTTACGGCGCCTACCCCAATTCTTCGGCCGACGGCATCAGCAGCACCTGGGGCCTGTACCGCGACCAGACGCACACCACCCGCTACTCGTACGGCGGCTGGCCCACCAACTGGGAGGTGCCCGTGCTCGACATCCAGGACCCCTCCAACACCAACTGGCGCAACTACATTTTTGCCGAACACAACAAGGTGTACAACGCGACCTACCTCAACTTCGACGGCTGGCACGTGGACCAGCTCGGCGACCCGGGCACGACCTACAACTACAACGGCACCCGCGTGTACCTCGACCAGACCTACGGCCCCTTCCTGACGGCCGCCAAAAATGCCCGCACGGACCGCGAACTGGTGATGAACGCAGTGAACCAGTACGGCCAGGGCGGCACCAACGGCATCGCGCAGGCCCCGGTGAAGTTCCTGTACGCCGAATTGTGGACCGGCAACGAGGAGTACTACAACCTGGGCAACCTGGTGCAGCAGAACGAAAGCATCAAAAGCGGTTCCAAAACGGTGTTTGCCGCCTACGTCAACAAGGGCAAGTCGAACAGCGCCGGCACGTTCAACGACGCGGCCGTGCTGATGGCCGACGCCACGATCTTCGCCTTCGGCGGGTCGCACATCGAACTG
>CADCTQ010000495.1 GCA_902805615.1 uncultured Cytophagales bacterium | reverse complement strand
GGACATTCAGGACGTAGTTGATGAATTCAATAAATTGAAAAACCAGGATTAATATGCCAAAACTAACATCGCAGCAACTAACCGAACTTGGCGACTGCTTTCTTGCCTTTGCACAAGCAGTAGGTAACTACAGAATGCAAAACAACCCAACCCTATCATCTTCACAGAACCAGAAGATAAAAGACTTTCATTGGACATTATTGAATTATGCTGATGACCTTTTTACAACTTCTGCAAGATTGGTCATGGAAGATATTCAAACTTCTTTAGATGCAATCAGGGAGGTGACAACGCAGATAAACAGCACATATCAAAATTTGAAAAAAGTCCAGAAAGCAATCAATGTTGCAGCAGCAGGAGTCACTCTGGGCGCATCAATTTTCAGCCAGAATCCACAAGCGATTGCCAATGCAATCTCCGCATTGGTGAAGGTTTGGAATGAAGGCAGTGAATAGCAGCTGTTACGTTTTTGTTAGTGCCTGCACCAACGAAAACTTGCATAATCCACGTATCTAACAAATAATAACACGCTTAGGAATGGCGACGACAGCTAAACCGGTCCAGATTGCCCGGCTGTAGTTGTTATATCACCCATCGTAAAAACAACCTTTCATCATCTCACCAGCTACAACGAATCATCGCCGGCCGAATCACGGAAAGCGTAAAATACGTACCTTACAGCATGGGTGATGCATTATTGAAGAAACATCATTTCACCGTTGGGGAATACGAAGCCCTCGAAGCGACCGCGGAGGAAGGGGTTCGTTACGAATTCATGGATGGGCAGATATACGCCATGTCCGGAGCTAGCGCCGTGCACAATCAAATCGTACAAAACGCGGCTTTTCACTTGCGTAGCCATTTCCGTCCGCGTGGGTGCCGGGTTTTTACGGAGACGGTGAAGCTGGCTGCTGCTACTGGCAGGCGTTACGTGTACCCGGATGTAATGGTGAGCTGTTCGGACCGGGACCGGGCCGCCAACCAGATGATGCAAGACCCGGTGCTCATCATTGAGGTGCTGTCTGAATCCACGGAAGGCAGGGATCTGCGCAAGAAACTGGATGTTTACCAGGCCATTCCCTCCCTGCTAGCCTACGTGATGGTGGATCAGTACGAATGCTGGGTGCGGGTGTACGAACGGGATGCCGCGGCCAACTGGCTGCCACACCGCTTACTCGATGCCATGGACAATACGCTGCATTTACGTGCAATAGACTGGCAAATATCCCTGCAAGAACTCTATCAGGATATTGTCTTTGCACCCGAAGAATAACAGTGTGTTTGTTGTACGACGTTGAATGATGATGTTGCTGTCTAACAATTTCATTCGTCACGCAGGGGCAATTGCCGGTCTTCGCGTTGTTCACGCTGCCATTCAATAGGGTCACCAAAAGAACTGCTTTCCAACCGGGTTTCCTCAATCACCTGGAAATGTTCCTCCAACCCGTTCTCCGAAGGTTCTTTCCCGGAAAAAGACACGTATTGAATGTTGAGTCGCTCCAACAGCGGGATTAATACCTCCAGGTCTTTTTGGTTTTGCACTTGAATCGTCAGGTTAGTCATAATCTTTCTCCTGTATACAGCCCACGTTACCCAAAGGTAAATGTTTCGCCCCGCGGAGCAAAATAAGTCCTCAACCCGTGGAAACAGTCAGATTAACTTCGGGAAACATCCTACATGAATGTCCGAATAGCCGCACCGCAGCAATGAATGACTGCGCAACCGGTAAAAATGTCATTCACATTCCAAAATAGGAACGCTGCGCTTGAAAAATGAATGTGTAACGAAAAAAAATGAACCCGCGTGACTAAAAAATAAAGGCATGGCGCGGAAAAATGAAGCCGCACCGTAAAAAAATGGAAGCGCTTGCTGAAAAAATGTCAGCCGTGCGGGCAATGATGAACGCATGATCGGAACAAGTGGAACCGTGACGCGAAAAAATGCGCATTCTTCCTTACCTGGTGCGCCCCGTGCATTGCTGTTACAACCCGTTTACGGCCCGGATAGAGGGCACACAACCCTTTATCATTCCATGAATACCCTCCAATCCAACAAGCTCACCATGTACGAACACGTACTCGACGTGATGCACACCCACGCCGCCGCGTGGAAAAAGACCCCCATCGTGGCCGACGCCGTGAAGGAACTCGAAGCCCTCATCCCGCAGATGCGCAAGTCCGCCGCCGCCACGGCCACCTCCCTCACCGGCGTGACCACGGCCAAGGGCCGCAAAAAGGGCGAAATGACCGAACTCGCGTACCGGATCGCCGGCCTTACCAGCGCCTACGCCGCCAAGACCGACAACGACGGCCTGCACGCCGCCCTCCATTTCTCGCGCACCCAACTGGCCCAGAGCAAAGACAACACGGCCATTGACCGCTGCACGGCCATCCACGACCAGGTACGTCCGCTGCTTGCCCAGGTGGAAGCCTACGGCGTGACGGCCGCCGACCTCGACGCCCTCAAAGCCGCCATTGCCGCCTTCCAGGGACTCATCCGGGCGAAGGGACAGCAGCGGACCACCCGCAACGCCACCGTGCAGTCGCTGGCCGGCCTGTTCACCCACGCCGACACCCTGCTCAAGGTGCAGCTCGACAAGCTCATGCTCCGCTACGAGCCCACCCACCGGGAGTTCTACGAGGCGTACGCCAATTCGCGCGTCCTCCGCAAGGCAGGCGGCAACCGCAAGGCCACGCCCGCCGCGCATCCGGCGTAATGCCAACCGGTTGTTCATGGTTCGTTGCGGGTTGCCCGCCGCGGGTCCGTTCACCCGCACTGGCAGGCAACCCGGTACGCAACGGCGAAGTCATTGCAAAATCATTCGCCTGATAGCTCCCATTTTTTGCGGTAGTACACCAAAAAGCCGCGCACCGTCCCCTCCCGGGGTGGGTTGCGCGGCTTTTTTTAATGGAAGTGGCTGGTTGAAATGGATTCGATACCCCGAAGATCAGGACTTACACAGCAGCGGGGGCAGCAGAACGGAATGAATGGATGACCGCCACGGAGAAAGTCCCGGAGGGACGCAATATGGGTAAAATACGTGTCCATCCATCATTGCAACAGTCCCGTAGGGACGAGATATGGGTAGAAACCGCACGATTCTCCTTACGGTCAGTCCCGTAGGGACGAAATATTGGTAACGCGTAGCGTCGAAACGGGTAAGTAATTGCGCATTGAGTGATTGCCTGACCAATATTTCGTCCCTACGGGACTGTTGCACATACTATTTAAGGTGTGTTCTACCCATATTGCGTCCCTACGGGACTGGCCGTAAGGAGAATGGTGCGGTTTCTACCCATATCTCGTCCCTACGGGACTAGCACACTGTCATTACCAATCCTGCTTTCTTACGTGATTCCTGTGCATCCAATATCCCAATACCTGTAATATCCCGAATACGCGTCCGCCCGGGGCGCCCCGGAAAATGCGGCAGGGATGCCGGCCCGGGGGTCGGCGCTCCACGCCCGAATTGGCGGCCGGGGAGAGTGATTTACCTCGTGACGCTGCCGTTGGGAAGCTTGTCGCGGTTGAGCCAGGCGGCAACGGCTACGGCGAGGCCCATCAGCACGGCGCCGGTGGCGATGGGGTGCATTTTGGCCCGCACTTGCAGGCTTTCTTCGAACACGTGTCCTTCGTAGTCACCGCGTTCGACGAGGTTGGAACGGGTCTCGTACAGGCTGTCGGACTCGCCGCCCGGTTTGGGCTTCTGCTTGAACTGCCGGTGCGCCATGTCCTTCTCCATGATCTTGTCGGTGAGGCGGGGGGCGAGTTGTCCCATCGCGCCGAGCATCTTGCTTTCGCCCACGGTGAAGTCGCGCACGGGCGTTTCGGCGCAGTGCAGGATGGCTTCGGCCACCAGCTCGGGGGCAAACACCGGCGGCGGCAGGGTCGCTTCGAGCGGCATGTAGTTGCGGGCGTGTTCGGGAAAGGGCGTGTTGATGCCGCTCGGTTTGATGAGCGTAACGGCCACCGGGGCGTCGTCCTGTTCGAGTTCCATGCGCAGGGCGTCGGTAAAGCCCTTGACGGCGTGCTTGGAAGCGCTGTACATCCCCTGGAACGACACGGCCCGGTCGCTGAGGACGCTGCCCTGGTTGATGAGGACCCCGCCGCGCCGGCGGAGGTGTTCGGCGGCAATGTGGGAGCCGTACACCACGCCCCAGAAGTTGGTTTCGAACAGGCGGCGGTGGTCGGCCACGGGAATGTCGGTGAGCTTGCCGTACACGGAGATGCCGGCGTTGTTTACCCAGGTGTCAAAGCCCCCGAACGTGCTGATTGCCAGTTGCGCGGCCTTGCGCAGGGCGGCTTCGTCGGCCACGTCGGCGACGGCGTACACGGCCTTGGCGCCGTTGGCGGTCAGTTCGGTGACCAGTTCTTGCAGGGCCTGCTCATTGCGGGCCACGAGTACGAGTTTGGCGCCGCGGCGGGCGGCCATGCGGGCCGTCACCAGCCCGATGCCGCTGGTGGCCCCGGTAATGACGATGACCTGCTGGCTTACCTTCTTCAATTTTAACTTCATAGGAGTGTGTAATTGAGTATTGGGTGTTGAGTATTGGGTGTTGAGTATTGGGTGTTGAGTATTGGGTGTTGAGTATTGGGTGTTGAGTATTGGGTGTTGAGTATTGGGTGTTGAGTATTGGGTACTTGGTACCGGATTCGGTTATAGAACGGCGGGGGATGGGGAAGGTTGGTAAACGGGGCGGTAAGGTTATGCCGGAAAAGAAAAAGGGTTAAACACGGAATGACACGGAGGGGAGGATTTGAACCGCAGAGGGCACGGAGAACACGGAGGAAAAAAAGAGGAGAATAGGACCGCAAGGGGCGCAAAGAAGACGCAAAGACCGCCGGGAGTACGCGTACCCCTTTGCGCCCCTTGCGTCTCCATTGCGATCCTTGCGGTTCAGTTCTTCCGGTCTCCGGTCTCCCTTCCTCCCGTCTCTCTTTTTCTTCCCTTTCTCGTCAGTCCATTTGAGCAGGTCTTCGTAGATGTACGACGTTACGTCTTCCTGGGCGATGCCGATGTTGCGCCAGGAGAGAATGTAATACTTAAGGCTTTTGAGTTCCACGATCCAGGAGTTGGGCACGTACTCGATGCGGAGCACGCCGAAGTCGGGCAGGCCCGAAAACGGGCACAGGGCCGAGAACTCCCCGGTTTCGGTTTCGTACACCACCACCTGCTTGGTCGTGTGTTCGTACGGCAGGCGGTGAATTTCCTGCTGACGCGTATTGGGGGGCAAAAATAAATTTAGCTTGCCGTCGGGCTTGATGCCGAACTTTGCCATATAATCGAGGGCCTGGCCGGTGTGCGCCACTGCCTGGCGGTACGTTTCTTCGAGCTGCGTCTGCAACTTCTCCTCGTTCACTTGATTCATCAGTCTGGGGATATGCGGTTTTAAAAGTCCTGCAATGTACGGGAATATCAACTTTTGGGCTTTCCAGCGGATTCTTCCCTAGCTTTGCGGTATGGATAACACGGCGGGGACGGCGTTGGTTCTGTTTTCGGGCGGACAGGATTCAACGACTTGTTTGTATTGGGCCAAACGGCAATTCGGGCGGGTGGAGGCGCTGGGCTTCCGCTACGGGCAGAAGCACGCGGTGGAACTGCGGCAGGCGGCCCTGATCGCCGAGGGGGCCGGCGTGCCCTTCCGGGTCATGGACCTGAGCGGCCTGCTGCACGGCTCGGCCCTGCTGGAACACGACAAGGACGTGTCGGCGCAGCACGAACTGAACGAGGAACTGCCGGCCTCCTTCGTGCCGGGCCGCAACGCGGTATTCCTCACGGTGGCGTGCAGCTACGCCTACGGCCGCAACATCTCCGACCTGGTGGGCGGCATGTGCCAGACCGACTACTCGGGCTACCCCGATTGCCGCCGCGTGTTCGTGGATTCGCTGCAAACCACCATGTCGCTGGCCCTCGCCACCGACCTGCGCATCCACACGCCGCTCATGTACCTCACCAAGGCCCAGACCTGGAAGCTGGCCCACGACCTGGGCGTGCTCGACGTGGTGCGCGACCTCTCCCACACCGACTACAACGGCGACCGTACCACCTACAACGAATGGGGCTACGGCAAACTCGACAACCCGGCTTCCGTGCTTCGCGCCAAAGGCTACCAGGAAGCCAGAGAAAAGGGGTGGCTGGGCTGATGATAAATATCCCCGTGAAAGCTTTGCATTTTGAACGCACGGCCCCCGGTTTGGCGTTTGGTACGCATACCGCCGGACAACCGTTGGCCCCGGTCAAATACTCACTCATTCGAAGATGATTACGCAGGAAGTACTTGAAGATAACGTACCGGTTCCCGGCGAAAAGGGGTACCGGGTCAAGGCGATTTGGAAGACGTTGCAGGGCGAAGGGCTCTTTGCCGGCCGGCCCGCGGTGTTCGTGCGGCTGGTGGGCTGCAACCTGTGGTCGGGCTACCAGCGGACCCGGCAACGGGACGCCGCACGCACCGGTGCCGACTGCCCGCTTTGGTGCGACACGGAATTCACCAAAGAAGGAAGCCGGCTCTACGGGGCCCCGGAACTGGCCGCGGCGGTGCGGGCCGAAGGGGGCGACATCAACTTCTGCGTGATTACCGGCGGCGAACCGCTGCTCCAACTCGACGCCCGGCTGGTGGCGGCGCTGCACGAACGGGGCTTCTTCATTGCCATCGAAACCAACGGCACCGTTTCCCTGGCCGGGTCGTGCACCCACCCCGGAACGGGCCGCCTCACGCCGCCCGACTGGATCGTGTGCAGCCCGAAGCTGCCGGAAGACAAGCTGGTGCTCGAATACTTCGACGAACTCAAACTGGTGGTGCCCAATTACCTGCCGGCGCATTACCACACTTTTGCCGGGCGGCAACGCGTACACGTTGCGCAGGGCAGCCCCCTGCCGCTCCGCTGGCTCCAGCCCGAAGACGGCCCCCGCAAGGGAGAAGCCACCAAACTTGCCATCCAAACGGCCCTGTCCCAACCCGCCTGGCGCGTCTCCGTGCAAACGCACAAGATCCTGGATGTGGAGTAGTAAAAAAGAAGTGAGAAGCGAGGAGTCAGAAGCGAGAAGGGCGTGCACGAACTTGTCCGGTGATTACGGCGAAGGGCGTGTACAATCTTCTCGCTTCTGACTCCTCGCTTCTCGCTTCTCACTCCTAACTCCCCGTAGATGGCGTAGGCGCTATTTGAACTCGTACGAGAGGCCGGCGCCGAGCAGTGCCGTGAAACGCGTACGTCCCTGCAAAGACTGGCTGAACTGCCAGAGGGCGTTCTGCTGGTAGGTGCGGCCCATGCCCAGTTCCCCGTTCAGGAAGAAGCGGTTGAGGGTGCGGATGCGCAGCCCGAAGCCGGCCGCCGCGCCCAGGCCATTGGTGCGCCGGCGGTTCGTTTCGGCGGGGGCATTGGTCAGTTGACCATTTTCGTAGGTGTAACGGGTGATCCGCAATCCGCCCAGGTAAGCGTGCAGGTTGGCCGTTACGTAAGGCTGCACCCGCCGGAACGGTTTGGAAAAGGAATACCGCAGGGAGAGCGGCACGTACAGGCCGGTCCTGAAATCAGGAATTGTTACCGGGCCGGTGTACGTATCCGCCGGTGGCGGGAGAACGGCCAGTGGTTGCATTTGGGCACCGCTCCCCCGCAGGTTCGTGGGTGCAAGCCCGAGTTGCACCGACAGCCTGGGCAGCAGGTTGTAGCCGACCGCGACGCCGGGGGCGTAAGTAACCATGTAATGCGTCTCGAAGGGCAGGTACTCGTACCGCAGGCCGACGGACCAGCGGCCGGGAGCGTAGGTTTTCGGCCGGTCGGCGGAGGCATTGGGATCGGCCCGCTGCGCGAAAGTGGCGGTGGACAGCAGGAGCAGGAAAAGAAGATACGCGTACTTGTTCATGGGACTGGGATGGGTGTAAGGGATGGAAGCAGATCATGAATGCAAAGCAGGCAGGCAACCGGTTCGTCAGCGCAGCAGGCTGACCGTACCCCGGTAGCGGACCGGGTTGCCGCGGCAGTCGGTGGCCGTGACGGCCCAGTAGTACACGCCGGCCGGGGCCTCCTCGCCGGAGTCCGTCCGGCCGTCCCAGTACTTGAAAGGGTTGCGGGACGAGAACAACGTCTTTCCCCAGCGGTTCGCGATGGTAAGGCGGTACGCCGGCGTGTTGCGCACGTAGAGTTCAAACCGGTCGTTGATGCCGTCGCCGTTGGGGGTGAACACGTTGGGAATGAAACCACTGATGTCTTCCCGCACGAACACCAGGCGGGCCGAGTCCACGGTAGCGCTGCAACGGTTGCGGATTTCGACCCAGTAGACGCCGGGCCGGTCCACCTCGACCTGCCGCGTGGAGGCGCCGGTGCTCCAGAAGTATTCGGCGCCGGGGTTGCCGGCGTCGAGCACGGCGAAGTTGCCGTCGCATACCACCGTATCGTCGGGCAGGTAGGCCGTAGCTTTGGGCGTCACGTCGAGGTACACGCTGTCGGTACTGCTGCTGCAACCGTTGAAGGCCTCCACGCGGTACCAGCCGGTTTGGTCAGCGGTTACGGCGTGGGTGGTGTCGCCGGTATTCCAGCGGTAGCGGGTCAGGGGCTGTTCGGGGATGGAGAACGTGACGGGCACCTCCGAAAAACACTTTTCCACCCGGGCTTCGGGCAGGTCGGCCAGGGGCCGGGGAAACACCTCGATTTCCCGCTGCGCGGTGTCGCGTTCCCCGCAGCGGTCCAGCGTGATGAGGCGGACGTTGTAGCGGCCCGGGGCGGAGAACACGTGAGAGGGGCTTTGGACGTCGGCGGTGTTAGCCGGCCCGGAAGCCGGGTCGCCGAAGTCCCACTGCCACTGCACCGCCCGGTAGCTGAGTTGCGGGGTGAACTGCACCGGCGCGTCGGCACAGACGGGGGCGGCGGCAAAGCCGGTGCTTTTGCCGAGGGTGAACGTAGCCAGGTTGTTGGGCAACCTGCCGTTCATGCGATTGCCGACCGGTTGCGCGTTGGACTGGTATTGCAGGGCACTGCCGATTGCATTTGGGTTCGTAATGACGTGCAGCGCAGTAATCGTGAAGCCTATGTAGATGCGCCCGTCGGGCCCGAGACGAATGTC
>CADCTQ010000494.1 GCA_902805615.1 uncultured Cytophagales bacterium | reverse complement strand
CAACCCTCTCCCCGTTTATGCGCATCATTGATCTGACCAAACCCATCCGGTACAACCCCTCGGACCCCTGGTTCATGAAAGTAGTCATCAAGCACAAGCCGCACCGCAAGTCCCGGTGGCTGATCCGGTTGCTGGGACTGCCTTTCCGGTTGTTTCCCAAAGACTTCGTGGGCTGGGCCGACGATACGATCCAGAAAATGGGCGTGCACGCGACCACCCACCTGGACGCCCCCTGGCACTACGCCCCCACCAGTGAAGGCAAACCCGCCAAAACCATTGACCAGGTGCCCCTCGACTGGTGCTTCGGCGAGGGACTCGTCATTGACATGAAACACAAGCCCGACTTTGAAGAAATCACGGTCGCGGACGTCGAAGGCTTCCTGGCCCGGCAACGGCTGGCGCTCAAACCGGGCATGATCGTGCTGATCAAAACGGGACGGGATCAGTTCAACGGCACCAAGGAATTTCCGTACGTGGGCACCGGCATGAGCCGCGAGGCGACCGCCTGGCTCATTGACCGGGGCATCAAAGTCATGGGCATTGATTCGTGGGGCTGGGACCTGCCGCTGCCCTACCAGATCAAAAAAGCGAAGGAGACGGGCAACGCCGAGCTGTTCTGGCCGGCGCACCTGGTGGGCAGGGACAAGGAGTATTGTCACCTCGAACAACTGGTCAACCTGGATGCGCTGCCCTACAGTGGCTTTAAGGTAGCCGCCTTTCCGCTCAAAATCGTCGGCGCTTCGGCGGCCCCGGCGCGGGTGGTGGCGATCCTGGACGAATAGGCGATCAAAGGCTTAGCGGCAGGGGGCATTCCTGAGAAACAGCACGGTCACGGTGGTACCCACGTGCAGGGCGGATTCGATCTGCAATATCCCTTCGTGCCACTTGATGATCTTGTCGGTCAGAGAAAGACCCAGCCCGTGCCCTTTGATCCGCGCGGAGTTGCCCGCCCGGTAGAAGGGCTCCCGGATGCGGCTCAACTCCCCGGCGGCAATGCCGATGCCCCGGTCGGCAACCGTGATTTTCAGGTACCCCAGTTCCTCGCCCAGCGTAACCGTCGCCGGGCGTCCATTCGAAAACTTGCAGGCATTGTCCATCAGGTTGATCATCGCCGACCGGAGCAGGGCTTCACTGCCTACCACCGAGAGTTTTTCTTCTTCCTCGGTGGGCATGTCGTACTCGAAGTGGATGTGGTAGTCCCGTTTTGCTTCGGTCAGCTCTTCAATGGACCCCAGCAGCAGTTCGTCGAGCCGCAGGGAAGCGACGGTTATTCTGTTGTTTTCGAGGTCAATCTGGGCCAGTTCAAGCAGGCTGTTGTACAACTTGCTGAGGCTGTTGATGTCTTCCAGCACTGATTGCAGGACGCTTTCGTAGGCTTCCGCCTCCCGCTTCTTCAACAGGGCCACCTCGATCTGGCTGGTGACGGCCGTAAGGGGCGTGCGCAGTTCGTGGGACGCGTTGGCTACGAAGCTCTTTTGCAGGGTAAAGGCCACTTCCAGCCGCTCCAGCATCCGGTTGAACGTGATGGCAAGGTTGGCAATCTCGTCTTTGCGGTTGCCTTCGTGCAGGCGGGCGTGCAGGTTGCGGGCCGAAATGTTATTCACTTCGCTGACCACCTCGGCAATGGGCTGGAGGGCCTGGCTGGCGAAAAACCAGCCCGCCACGATGGTGATGCCCACGCTGATGAGGAAAACGAGCACCAGCACGTACCCGAGGTTTTGCAGTTTGCTCAGCCCGTACGTGTCGGTCGCCGAAGCGATGACCACGTACCGGTTGTACTTGCCGGGGTAGAGAATGCCGATCACTTCTTTTTTCCCTTCCGAATAGTACAGTTCCTTTTCCAGCCGGACCTGGTCCAGCCACGCCACCGGCACCGGGGCGCCGGTTTCCTCGTTGCTGTCGTACAGTTCCTCGTTGCGGTAGTTGTAGATCACGACCTCTTCTTCGGGCAGCGAGATGGTGTTCTGGTTGATGATCTTGAGCAGGGCGTTGTCCACCTCGTCCACGTCAATGAGCAGTTTGGCCAGGTCCAGCGCTTTGTCTTTGAGCCGGGAGTTGAATTCGCTGCGGCGGTAACGGGCCGAAGAAACGTACACCAGCAGCGAGGACAGCAGCAGGATGGAGGCCACGATGAGGGCAAACTTGATGGCCAGCTTTTTTTTGATGTTCATGCTTAATCCGCTTCCTTCATCATGTAGCCCAGCCCGATGTGGGTGTGGATCAGCTTGGGGGAAAAATTCCGGTCAACCTTCTTGCGCAGGAAGTTGACGTACACTTCAATGACGTTGGTGCCCGTGTCGAACGTGTGGTTCCAGAGTTTTTCGGCCAGGTCCACTTTGGAGATGATCCGGCCTTTGTTGCGGACGAAATATTCCAGCAGTTGAAACTCCTTGGCCGTCAGCGCAATCACCCCGCCGGCCCGGGTCACGATCTTGGTTTCCAGGTTTACTTCCAGGTCCGCGATCCGGAGCACCCGGGCGTGCCCCGCCGTGGCCCAGCCGGCCCGTTTGAGCAGGGCCCGGAGCCGCAGCAGCAACTCTTTGAATTCGAACGGCTTTACCAGGTAGTCGTCGGCGCCGGCCTCGAAACCGGTTTCTTTGTTCTGGAGCGACCCCAGCGCCGTCAGCATGAGGATGGGTACTTTCGGATTGGCGGCCCGGATGGCTTTGCACACCTCGAAGCCGTTGATGGCGGGCAGGTTGAGGTCGAGAATGACCGCATCGTAGGGGTTGGAGAGGGCCATGCTCCGGCCAATGGCGCCGTCAAAGGCAATCGCCGCCTCGTACTGGTTGTCCTCCAAACCCCTCCGGATGGATTCGGCCACTTTTACCTCGTCTTCGATGATCAATATGCGGGTACTCATTTTTACAACCTGGGGGTGAATGGGAAAGGGATGGACCGGTGCCGGCGGAGGCCCCGGGCGCGGGGCCGGCGGTTGTAAGGTTCGGAAAAGGACCCGGCCCGGCGGGCAAGGGCTGGTCTTTCGCGGAGTGGTTGTAGGTAAAACTAGGCAGATTTCGTGAGCTACCGGCCAGGATTGCCTGCGGGTGTAAGATATTACCGCATTGTCAACGCGGCGGCGCTTGCCGGAACGCTTTCGGCCCGGCGGGGTTTTTAAGCCCGTTTTAAGTTCCTTTTAAGTTCCTTTTAAGGCCGGTTTAACCCCGCTTTAAGGTCGTGCCGCTACCTTCGTTGCATCAAAACCAATAGCGCACGCAAACTATGAAAACGGAAACTATGAAAACGGAAAAAGTAACCATCGGCGTCGTCGCCATCCTGTTGGCCCTGCTCGTCGGTGCCATTTCGCTCTACACCTACAACGGGCGGCTGAAGGAATCCATAAACAAAGAGAAACTGCAATCCGAAAAGCTGCTGTCGGAAAAGCTGCTGCTGACCAGGCAGATTGACGAGTTCCGGGGCGAAATTGCCGCGTTGCAGGGCAAAAACCAGGAAGCCGGCCGCCGGCTGGAAAGCGCCGGCCGCGACCTGACCCAGATGGAAGCCCGGATGCAGCAACTGAACAAAGAGGCCGCCGGCGCCCGCCAGCTGGGCCAGCAAGTGGCCGCCCTCCGGAAGCTCCGCGAAACCTTGCAGACCGAGTTGGGGCGCCTCAAGGCGCACAACGGGCAACTGGAAGACAAAAACGCGTCGCTGGCCCGGAACCTGGACCAGTTGACGGCCGAGCGGAACGATCTGCTGGCCCAGAACAAGACCCTGGCCGACCAGGTTCAACACCTCTCTTTCACCGGTTCCAATTTCAAGATCGAAGTGCTGAAGGGCAACAGCGATAAGCTTACCGTGAAAGCCCGCCGGACGGAAAAAATAAGCATCGGTCTCGAAGTAACCACCGGCGGCAACGCCTTCGATCCGCAACTGATCCACGTGGACCTCCTGTCGCCCGACGGGTCGTTGGTCGAAGGCAAGCCCGAAGTGGCCGTGGAGGGCGGTTCCCCGTGGTCGGCCAGCACCGGCGGAGGCGTTTCGGCCCCCGAATCCCGCCAGGTCGCCATCACCTACGCGCCGAAGGAAAAATTAAAGAAAGGGACCTACACGGCGATTGTCTTTCACGGCAACACCCTGCTCGGAAAGGCCCAGTTCCGACTCATGAAATAACGCGGAATAACGTGAAGTAAGCCGTTGCCAGTCATCCTCGCCCCCGCGGGTAAAGATGACTGGCAATATTTTTTTACCGCCGGGGGCTGATGCACGCCTGCACGTCGGCGGGGCGGCCGAAGAGCACGAGAATGTCGTTTTCTTCCAGTTGGGTTTTGGGACCGATCACCCCCAGCACTTCGGGCTTCTTGTAGGGCCGGCCGATGAGGTTGGTCTTTTCGAGCATTTTGATGACGGTCAGCACGTTGAGGTTGTAACGGCCGCGGAAGTTGATCTCCTCGATGGTCCGGCCCACGTACCGGGCGGGCACCCGGGCCTCGATGATGCTGTAGTGCTCGGAGAGTTCGAAGGAGTCCACGACGCCCTCGATTTGCAGCTTCTTGGCGAAGCGTTCGGCCGACTCCTTCTCGGGGCTGATGATCATGTCCACGCCGATGGCTTCGATCACCGTCCGGTTGATGTCGGAGCTGGCGCGGCTGATGAGCTTTTTTACCTTGTTTTGTTTGAGGATGGCCGTGGTCAGCACCGAGGCGCCGATGTCTTCCCCGATGCAGACAATGACGACGTCGGCATCTTTGAGCGGCAGCGTGGTAACGGCGTGCAGGTCGCTGGAATCCAGGCAGACGCCGTGGGTAATGCGGTCTTTGACCTGGTTGACTTTCTGCATGTCCTTGTCCACCCCGATCACCTCGTGCCCCATCGCCGTCAGCGAAGTACACAAAGTAGTGCCGAAGTTGCCCAGGCCGATGATGATGTATTTCATGGGAGTAATTTAACTAATGAATACGGTTTCGCTCGGATAACGGTAGCTCAGGCTCCCGACCGTGCGGGTGAGGGCGACCAGCAGGGTGAGCGTGCCCACCCGGCCCAGGTACATGGTAACCATGATGACGGCTTTGCTGGCGTCGCTCAGTTCGGGCGTCATGTTGAGGCTCAGCCCCACGGTGGCGTACGCCGAGAAGCACTCGAACGCGACGCGGATCAGGTCCTGCCCGGGGTCGAAGAGGCACACCAGGAACACGGCAAGCCCGATCACCAGGAACGAGAGCAGCATGACGGCAAAAGCCCGCCGCACCGACTCACTCGGAATTTCGCGCCGGAATATTTCCAGCCGGTATTTGGACCGGGCAATGCCCAAGCTGTTGAGCACGGCAATGGCAAACGTCGTGGTTTTGATGCCGCCCCCGGTGGAGCCGGGCGAAGCGCCGATCCACATGAACAGCAGGTAAAAGAGGATGGTGGGCCGGGAAAGCGCCTCCATGTCCACCGTGTTGAATCCCGCCGTCCGGGGCGTGACCGACCCGAAAAAGGCCGTCACCAGCTGGCCGTAGCCCGAACGGCCGGCCAGCACGCCGCCCCTTTCCGTGACGTAGAACAGCACCGTGCCCAGCCCGAGCAGGATGGCAGTCGTGATCAGGATGAGTTTGGTGTTGACGTGCAGGCCCGGCGTGCCGGCCGGCCAGTCGGGGGAGGGCGGCTGGTGGAGCAGCCGGGCCGCCTTGCTCCGCACGTAGTGCCGGGCGGATTGGTACAGGTTGAACATGACCGGGAAGCCGATGCCGCCCAGGATGACCAGCCAGGCCACCACCAGTTGCAGGTTGTACTGTTCCCGGAGGCGGTAATCGTACAGGCCGGCGCTGAGGGTGGAAAAGCCCGCGTTGCAAAAGGCCGACACGGCGTGAAACACGGCAAACTGCACCTGGTCGGTACGCGTGGCAAACAGCCGTTCGTCCAGCGAAAGGTAGATGAAGACCGCCCCCACCAACTCGATCAGCAGGGTGAGGAAGATGATCTTGAACAGGGTCCGGAAAATCTGGCCGATCTTGTCTTCGTTGACAAATTCCTTGATGAAGATTTGCTGCTGGTAGGAGTACGCCCCCTGGAAGAAGGAGCCGAAAAAGCTCGTGAGCGTCATCACGCCCAGTCCACCCACCTGCACGAGCAACAGAATGATGGCTTTGCCCGTACCCGTAAAGTGGGTGGCCGTGTCTACCACCGCCAGGCCCGTCACGCACACGGCGCTGGTGGCCGTAAAGAGCGCATCCACGAGGCTGATGCCCCCGGTGGTGGCATTGGGCAGCAGCAGCAGGCCGGCCCCGAACACGATCAGCGCCAGGAAACTGACCAGGTACAGCAGGGCCGGGCTGAACCGGATGCGGTAGAACGAGAGGCTGATTTTGGACAGTTCAATGAAAAAGACCGCGATGAACAGCAGGTAGATCAGGAAGAGCGTACGCGCAAACGGGGCGTGCGCGGCCAGCCAGCCGCGGAGCAGGAAGCGTCCGACGATGGCCACGCACTGAAAGGCAAAAAGGACGTATTCGGCCACCCGGGCGCCTTTGGTGATGGCGTTGCGCGGCAGCAGCAACAGCCGGCTGCCCAGCGCCACGCAGGAAATGACCAGGCTGGCCGAATAGAAGGAGCCCAGCAGGGCAACCACCCCGGGGCTGTGGCTAAACCCCAGGTCGTAGATGATGACGATGAAGTTGGCAAGGCTCAGCCAGAGCAGCAGCGTGTTGACGGTTTTGAACACGCGCTTCCGGAGCCGGTACGCTTTTTCGGCGGAGTCATCATCACGCGGGCTCAATTTCATGCGGTTGGGTTTAGGAGAAGAAATACCATTTTGCCGCGGGGCCCCGAAGCCGGCCGTTCGGATGGCGAACTAAAAATAGTGTTTCTACGCGTAGAGCGGATTCGCTTTTACTCCTTAATCGAAAGTTCACCCCAGAAGTTACTCCGGGCGGCAGCACGTGGCTTTCACGGTTGCGCATCCTGCCACGGTTTGCCGCTTGCGCCAATGACAGCACCCCTCAACAAAATGATTCCGATCAGGAACCGGTTAAGCGTGTGCCGGCGAAGGGAGGGGTGGTCGGTGCAATCCGTTGACACTTCCTTTACAGTGTACTTACTGCATTGAGGGGAGGCCATGAAAGAAATAGCGGAAATCATCCCCCTGCCCCCTTCGGCTACCGCGCAAGCAAACCCGCAAGGGGGACCGGTAGTGGGCGGGCTCCCCGGCAAGGGGACGGGCCGTACCCATCAAGCACGGGCACAAGCACGGACAGTCCCCTTGCGGCGGCACCGATGGGTACGGAGTCCCCCTTGCGGGAAGGTTGGTGCGTAAGGGAAGGGAGCCGGGGGATGACTTGCCAGTCGTTTGTGTACGACCACCCCTCAATGTACTTAATCTTTTAAATGCGACAGGATCGCTTCCCGGATCACGCCGGGCCGCTCCCAGGGGATGAAGTGGTTCATTCCGGGAATCATCACCACTTTGACCGGGGCGTTCACCGCACTCCTTTTTACAAAGTCGGCATTGGCGGCCGGCACCAGCTGGTCCTTTTCGCCCTGGATGACGGTGATGGGCAAGGTGAGGGTTTTCCAGCCGGGCAGCATCCGGGTCAGCTCCCCCCGCAGGGGCAGAATCTCCTGGTTGCTCACGTCAATCTCGGCCGGCAGCAGCGGCCGGACCAGCAGGAAGTCGCCCACCTTCCGGTACCACTCCTTCGGCTCCAGCGCCGGGTCCACGGAAGGGGCGACCAGGATCAGGCCGCCCACCAGTTGCGGGTAATCCATTGCCACCCGCGCAATCAAGGGGCCGCCCAGCGAGTGGCCCACCAGGATGGGCCGGGTAGCCGACCGGTTGGTTTCCAGGACCGGAACGAGCGAAGCCGCCTGGGCCTTCAGGGAACGTTCGGGCTTGCCCAGGTTCGACTTGCCGAAGCCGGGCCGGTCTACCGAAATGAGGCGGGCTTTGCCCAGGAGCAGGGAATCTTTGAAAAACCCGATGAAGGCGTCCCACGAGCCCGGCGAGCCGTGCACGAACACCACCAGGGGCAGGGTGTCGGCCCCCAGAGAAACATAGTGGATGGACCGGCCGCCGCCCTTGGTAAAAGCAAAAACCGGCTGCACGGGGCTGCCGGCAAAGTACGCCTTTACCTTTTTGTCCGACATGCGGAGTTGCACGCAACGCGAGAGCAGGGCCAGCAGCCCCCACAGCAGGACCGGCCCCAGGAGCCAGCGGGTGAATGTTCGGGAAATGCGCCGGCGCCCGGTGACCATGATTGTTTACAGGAATAAGTGAACGATCTGCAACAGGGCCGTGGCAACCATCATGAGCCCTACGGCCCGGTTGACCAGCCCGCCCGACAGCGAAAACCGCCGCGACAGGTAACGGCCCGAAAAGGCAAACAACTCCAGCGCCAGCAGCGTGCCCAGCGCAATGCCGCCCAGGTACAAGGCGATGCCGGTCGCATCCATCACCATGATCCAGCCCTGGCCGGTGAGCAGGGCCGTGTACACCACCCAGAAAGGAATGGCTACCACGTTGACCAGGCTCAACCCGATACCCAGGTAGAACGGCCGCGACAGCGTCTTGTTTGAGAGGGCCGCTTCTTTTTTTCGCAGGTAATACACGCCGGCCGCCAGCAGCAGCCCCGTCGAGAAGATTTCGACGGCCACGTGGTAACGGCCCAGCTTCATGAGCGAAGAAGCCAGCAGGATGGCCAGGTAGCTGTAACCCACCTCCACCACCACGCAGGCGGCGGCAAAACCGAAAGCCGCCCCCATGCCCCGTTGCAGCGACAACTGGACGATGGTGGCGTTGAGGATGCCCGGCGGCAGCGAGCCCAGAAAGCTCACCAACACCCCCGCCACGAAACCCGTCAGGATCCATTCCATCGCTATTGCATTTGTTTACGGTACGTTCTGAGCTTCCGGAAGGCGCCCACCCCTTCGGCAAAGGACAAATACGGCACGCCGTTGCGGTAGTTGGCCCGGCTGATGCGGTACAGCACTTCCCAGTGGCGGAACAGCACCCGGTAGGCTTCGCGGCGGGAAAAGGACGGGTCGTAGATGTGGGCCGGTTCGGCCCCGGCCCCGTTGAGTTCGAGGATCTTGATGCCTTCGCCCCGGTATAGTTCGGCCAGGCTGCGGCAGCGGATGTCGTAGCGGC
>CADCTQ010000493.1 GCA_902805615.1 uncultured Cytophagales bacterium | reverse complement strand
TAAGGACAGGGTTATGTGACTAAAATACAGCAGGGACCAAAGGGCAACTGCCGGATTTTACGGACAGGAGATGAAAGATGGCAGCATGACATCCGCCACTGCGGGTACACTGCCGTTTATGGAAATAAAGCATAAAAACTTGTTGCAATGAATGCCGGAACAAGATAGTTGGTTTTTGACTGCCAGGCGTATTTTTCCTGTTTTCCGCGCATACACGCGCTGACGAATCTCTTTTTTACCACGCTAAATCCCCCGCAACAATGCTGTCACTTGAAACCATTACGGAAGGTATGAAGTACCTGCCGGGCATCAAGAGAAGCGGAAATGGGTATATTTGATTAACACGTACCTCCGCCCGGTACTCCCCCGGCGCTGTCCGGACCGGGTTGAGCAAAGCAGCATTTATTCCAGGATTTATTCCAGTTGAGCCTATGACCCCCCAAGACGTACTCCAGGAACTGGCACACGGGTTTACGACGGTAGCCATCGGCCGGGCGTTTTTCTTGTCGCTGGCCCGGTATCTCTCCAATGCCCTGGAAGTAGATTACGTGTTTATCGGCCAGTTGGTGCCGGCCGCTGCCGGTGAGGCAGCGGGTACGGACCCGTTTGGGCAGTCCGTCCGTTCGGAAGTATTTTTTGCCTACGGACAAGAGGCCGGTGCCGTCCAGTACCCGCTCGTCGGTACGCTGTGCCAGCACGTCGTGGCGTCCGGCTTCTGCGCCTTTCCCAGCAGGGTGCAACAGCGCTTCCCCCAAAACCAGGCCCTGAAGCACTTTGGGGTAGACAGCTACGTAGGCATCTCCCTGTATAACTCCTCGGGAGAAGAATCGGGTATTATTTACGTCATGGACAAGGAGCCCATCAAAGACCTGGCGCAAACCGAGCACCTGCTCCGGATCGTGGCCAAGCGGGTGGAGTTGGAACTGGAGCGGCTCCTCCAGGAAAGACAATTGCAGGAGGCAAACGAAAAATTACGCAATGAGCTGGCCCACCGCCGGCAGGTAGAAGACGAACTGCGGGAATCAGAAGCCAGGCTGCGCCGGTCCAACCAGGCGTTGCAAGCGGCCCAGGCTTCCCTGGCAACGCTGAACGGCCAGCTTGAGCAGCGCATCGGCCAACGCACGGCCGCCCTGGAGGCGGCCACCGGGCAGATTTCCGGGCTGCTGGACCGGGAGAAAGCGGCCCGCCAGGAGGCCGAAAACCAGCGCAGGGTGGTGGAGGACCTCTTCATGCAGGCACCCGTAGCCATTGCCATTTACCGGGCCGCCGACTTTGTGGTGGAACTGGCCAACGAGGCGGTGCTCCAGGTGTGGGGCGCCGGAGGGGTAGCCGTGCAAGGCCGGCCGCTCTTTGAGGCCATTCCCCACCTGAAAGGATTGGGCTACCAGCAGCGCCTGCAAAACGTACGGGATACGGGTACGCCTTACGTGGGCAATGAAATCGAGATCAACCGGACCCGCAACGGCCGACCCGAGCAACTGTACCTCAACATTGTGCACCAGCCTTTGCGAAACGCGGAGGGTGCCATTACCCGCATCATCACCGTGGCCCACCCGGTCACCGGGCTGGTGGAAGCCCGCCAGAAGGTCCAGGCCAGTGAGGCCCGAATGCAGCGCGTGCTGGATTCGATGTTTATTTTCGCCGGCCTGTTTACCGCCGAGGGCCGGCTGTTATACGCCAACAAGGCGCCCCTCCAGGCCGCCGGCATTGCCATCGAAGAAGTACTGGGCAAACCGCTTGAAGAGACCCCCTGGTGGTCTCACTCCGGCGAGGAAAGGAAGCTGCTGAAAGAGAAGTTGCAGCAAGCCGCTTCGGGAGAAACCGTTCGCTACGAGGCCAGCATCGTTGACAAGGCGGGAAACCGCCTGTTGCTGGACGTAACCTTCGGGCCGCTCTACGACGAGCAGGGAAAGATGGTCCAGCTCGTTGGTTCCGCCGTGGACGTAACCGCCCAGAAGGAGGTTCAGCGGCAACTCAAACAAAGCCACGAACGCTACCAGGCGCTGGTGAAAAACTTTCCCAACGGGGCCGTGTTCCTGGTAGACCAGCAGATGCGCTACCAGGTAGTCGGCGGCAGCGGCCTGGCCGGGATAGGCCTTACGGAAGAGATGCTGCTGGGAAAAACGCCGCAGGAGGTCTTTTCCGCGCCGGTTGCCGGCCCGGTTGCCGATAAATTTCGCCAGGCCCTGGCTGGCGTATCGTTTACGTTCGAAGAAAATTACGCCGGACGGGTGCACCAGGTGCAAACCACGCCGGTGGTAAACGAAAGCGGGGAGATTGTCGCGGGCATGGCCATCACCCAGAACGTTACCCGGGAAAAAGAAGCCCGGGAGGCGCTCAGGTTTTACCAGTTCCTGGTGGACAATACGGATGACGCCATCTACTGCATCAGCCCGCAGGAAAACTTCCGCCTGGTTTACGTCAACCGGGCCGCTTGCCGGCACTTCGGGCTGCCCGCTGAGCAACTCCTCACCCTGTCCATTCCCGACTGGGACCCCTCTTTCACCTGGGAGGATTGCCGGTGGATGGATGCCCAGCTCCGGGAGAAAAAGCGGCTGGTGTTCGAAAGCCGGCACCGCCAGGACGCCGGGGAGGTCATTCCGGTAGAAGTCTCGGCCACCCTGCTCCAGTACAACGGCAAGGAGTACTACGGAGGCTACATCAAGGACCTGCGGGAACGGAAAAAAAACGAGGCGGCCCTGCGGGAGAGCGAAGAACGCTACCGCCACTTGTTTCACGCCAACAAAGACCCGCTTTTCCTCCTCGACCGGGAAACGCGCCGGATCACCGATGCCAACCCGGCGGCCTGCCAGGTGTACGGCTATACCCGCGAGGAACTGCTGGGGCTGCAAAACACGGACATCTCGGCCGAGCCGGAAAGAACCCTCCAGGCCATGCAGGAGCAAGTCTCCTCGGTGCCCTTGCGGTACCACCGGAAAAAAGACGGCACGGTGTTCCCGGCAGAACTGGCTTTCAATCACCTGCTCATCAATGGCCGCCCTGCTTCGATTGTCGCCGTCCGCGACATCACCGAGCGGGTAGAAGCCTCGCGCAAACTGGCCGAAGAAAAACAGCGGCTCGAACTGGCCTTGTGGGGAGCCGACCTGGGCACGTGGGACTGGAACGTGGCCGAAGGCACCGTGTTGTTCAACGAAAAGTACGCCCAGCTGCTGGGCTACGCGCTGGACGAGCTGCCGCCCCGCCAGGAAACCTGGAACCGGTTGCTGCATCCCGGTGACCGCGAACGCGTCCTGGAGGAGTTGCAAGGGCACCTGTCGGGACAAAAGCCCTACTACCAGGCCGAGCACCGGCTGAGGGGCAAAAGCGGGGAGTGGCGGTGGATGCTGGGCAGCGGCAAGGTAATGGAACGGGACCCGGCGGGAAAACCGCTGCGCATGGTCGGCATCACCCAGGACATTACGTCCCGCATGCAGGCCGAAATGGCGATGCAGGAGCTGAAACTGCGCCTGGAAGGCATCATCACTTCGGCCATGGATGCCATCATTACCATCAGCGATACGCAGCACATCGTCATGACCAACCAGGCCGCCCAGCGGATGTTCGGCTACGGGGCCGAAGCGTTGCTCAACCAACCCATTGACCTGCTCATTCCCCAGCGCCTGAGGAGCCGGCACCAGGCGCACGTACACCAATACGGCGAGTCGGGCCGGACCACCCGGCAGATGGGGGTGAACCGGACGCTTGCCGGGCTGCGTGCGGACGGCCGGGAGTTTCCCATCGAAGCCTCCATCTCCCAGGTAGAAGTAACGGGCAACAAGTACTACACCGTCATTCTGCGCGACGTTACCTTGCGGGAGGAGGCCCGCCAGCAGGAGAAAAAGCGCAACGAGGAACTCATCCGGCAGAACGCCCAGCTTCAGCAGTTTGCTTTCATCACTTCCCACAACCTGAGGGCGCCGGTCGCCAACCTGCTGGGGCTGGTCCACATTTACAACGCGGCCGATCCGGCTGACCCCCTGAATCAAACGGTGATTGAGAACATTGAGCGGGCCACCCAGAAACTCGACGAGATCATCCACGACCTCAACGCCCTGCTTGCCGTCCGGGAGCAAACGCACCAGCCCCTGGAAGCGGTCAGCCTGGCGGAGGTGTTTGAGGACGTCAAGCAGTCCCTGCAATTGCAGCTGCAAGGCGTAAATCCCCTGCTCACCACTGCTTTCGGGGTGAGCAGCCTGCGGGCCATCCGCAGTTACGTGCAAAGCATCCTGTTCAACCTGCTTTCCAACGCCCTCAAGTACCGCTCTCCCGACCGCCCCCTGGCAATACGGCTGGAAACCCGCAGGGAGGAAGACCACGTGCTGCTCCTCTTCTCCGACAACGGGCTGGGGATTGACCTGGAGAAGCACGGGAACAAGCTGTTTGGCTTGTACAAACGGTTCCATACTCATACCGAAGGCAAGGGGCTGGGCCTGCACCTGGTCAAAACCCAGGTAGAAGCGATGGGGGGTAAGATAGAAGTGAAAAGCCTGCCGGGGGAGGGGACAACGTTTATCCTGCACCTGAAAGCATCCCCGTAAAAGGCGTTCAGGCGTTCGGGCAAATGCCTTCTTTTTTGAAAAACCGGGCCGCGAGCCCAAACATTTACGGGTTTGCCTGGTTAGAGGCATTGTGTCATTTGCCCGCTGTCCGGCAAATCACCCGCGGGCCTTTCGCCTGTTTCTTCAGTGCTGATTTTTTTTCCGCATCTCTTCCGGGCACGCTGAGCCGGCGTTCCCGGCTGGAGTTGTTACGCAACTGTCTTTTCTGATTCGTATATGCGCGCATTCCTGGAACAGCTTTTCAAGGCCGGGGACTTCATGCCCCACGGGCACTGTTACTTCTGGCAGGCTGACATACTCTGGCTGCACGTGGTATCCGACGGGCTGATTGCACTGGCGTATTTTCTGATTCCCTACTCGATCTGGCGGGTGATCCGGCGGCGGCAAGACCTGAAATTGGGCTGGCTGCTGCTCCTGTTCGCCCTCTTCATCTTCAGTTGCGGCACCACCCATGCGCTCAGCATCGTCACGGTCTGGAACCCGCTCTACCGCCTGGACGGCCTGGTGAAGGCCATCACGGCTGTGGCTTCGCTGGGCACGGCCCTGGCCCTGGTGCGGATCATGCCCCGCCTGCAATCCATGCCTTCGCGGCAGGAATGGGAACGGGTCAATGAGCAACTAAGTACTGCCAACCAGGAATTGCAAGCGGCAAATGAGGAACTGTCGGCCACCAATGAAGAGCTGGCTACGGCGAACGAAGAGCTGGTTTCCGCCAACGAGCAACTGGAAGCCGCCAGACAAACCGTTGAACGTTTGTCCGCCGAGGCGTTGCAGGCCAGCACACAGCAGTACCAGGACCTGGCCGAAAGCATCAGCGACCCCGTACTCATGCTGGACAAAGACCTCCGGTACCTGTACGTGAACGGGGCGGCCGCCGGGGTGTCGGGCAAACAAGCGCAGGAAATGCTGGGCCGCACCCCGCGGGAGGTCTTTGGGGAAGCCGCCGCAAGCCTGGCCTTCAAACGCACGGAAGCCATCGGGCGGGTGCTGGCAAGCGGACGGAAAGAAACCCTTACCGATGAGGCAACGCACGGACCGGTGCGCAAAGTGTTCGAGATCACGCTGTATCCTACGCGGGCGGGCAACGTGCTGATGCTTACCCGCGACGTGACCCAGCTGGTGGCTTATCAGCACCAGCTGCTCGGGCAGCAGCAGGCGCTCCAGGCGTCGTACGGGGCGCTGGAAGCCGTCGAAAAACGGCTTTCTTCGCTGGTTGAATCCCAAACCAACTACCTGATCCGAACCGACCTGGAGGGAAAGTACAGTTTCGTCAACAACCGGTTCCTGGAGAAGTTCGGCTTTACGCGGGAGGAATTGCTGGGCGCGCCTTACTTTCCTACGGTGCACCCGGAGGATGTTGACAAGTGCCGGCAGATGGCCCTGGCTTGCATCACCCAGCCGGGCAAGGTGGTTCCCCTGGAGTTGCGAAAACTCCGCCGCGGGGAGCTCTACTACACCGACTGGGAGTTTATCGGCATTACCGACGCCGCGGGCCAGGTCGTGGAAATCCAGGGCGTCGGCCACGACATCACCCAGCGCAAGCAGATTGAACTGGAGCAGGAGCAATTGTTCAGGGACCTGTACCGGAAGAACCAGGACCTGGAGCAGTTTTCCTTTATTACTTCCCACAACCTGAGGGCGCCGGTTGCCAACCTGCTGGGACTGGTGGAAATCTACAACAAAGAAGACCTGCCCGACCCGATCAACCTGGTGGTCATCGAAAACCTGAAGCTGTCGGCCCAGCGCCTCGACCAGGTCATTGCCGACCTCAACGAACTCTTGTCGGTGCGCAACCGGCAGGAGGAGCGGCAGGAGGTATCCCTGGCGGAAATACTGGAAAACGTGCAACTGAGCGTAAGCCAGCAGCTGGAGAAGAGCGGGGCGCACCTGGTCGCCCACTTTGCGGCTCCGGTCGTCTACTCGGTGAAAAGTTACGTGCAGAGCATTCTGCTGAACCTGGTTTCCAATGCCCTCAAGTACCGCTCCCCGGACCGGCCGCCGGTGGTAAAGGTTTCGTCCCGGCGGCAGGATGACTTCGTAGTGCTGGCCGTGGAAGACAATGGCCTGGGGATTGACCTGGGGAAGCACGGGGAGAAGCTCTTCGGCCTCTACAAACGCTTTCATACCCATACGGAAGGCAAGGGGCTGGGCCTGCACCTGGTCAAAACGCAGGCAGAAGCCATGGGCGGAAAAGTGGAAGTGGCAAGCAGCCCGGGTGCAGGCAGCACATTCAAAGTATATTTCAAAGCAGTACCTTAGGGTAGAAGTTGTATATGGCAGAAAAAACAGAACGCATTCACAAGGTGTTTCTCATTGACGATGATCCGATGAGCAACCTGATTCACCAGAGCCTGCTCAGGAAGTACGGCTGGGAGGCGGAAGTGGTGGTTTTCAAGGACGGGCCTACTGCCTTAAGCGTGTTGGGGAAGGCGGCCCTCAAGGAAGGTTCCTGGCCGGAAGTGATCCTGCTGGACATGGAAATGCCGGTTTTCGACGGGTGGGACTTTCTGGAAGCGTATGGTCAGTTGCCCGAAAGCTTTACGAGCCGGTGCCTGCTGTACCTGCTCTCCTCCAGCATCAATTCCCATGACGTTAAAAAGGCGCAAACCTTCCCGCACGTGGAGGCATACCTCACCAAACCGCTCACCCACGCAAGCCTCAGCCGGATCGGGCAGGATTACCTGCGGATTACCTAGGCCGGGTCTCCCCCGGGTGAAAAGGCCGTTGCCGGTTAAAGTGCCGCCCCGACAAACAGGGGGGCAGGCCCGGGGAGTGCTTCTACATGCTGCCGGCCATGCTCATCATGCGGCGGCATTCTTCGGCGCAGCGGCGGCAAGCCTCGGCGCACTGCTTGCAGTGTTCATCCTCGTGTTTGGCGCATTCGGCCCCGCAGGCGTCGCACACCTGGGCGCAAAGGTCGCACAGCCGGCCGGCAAACTCGCTGTTTCGGGCCATGTAGGCGGCCGACAGGGAGCAAATCTGGGCGCAGTCCATGTCGAGTTGAATGCAGCGGGCCATCATTTTTACGTCTTCTTCCTGTAAACAGGAGGCGGCGCAATGGTTACAGGCCGTGGCGCAGGCCAGGCAGGCGTCAATGCAGCTTTGAAATGTGGGGTCAGTCATGGGAATTTCAGGTTAGTGGATTACCAATGCTTCTGTTGTTTCTGTATGTACGCAGGAGGCCCGGCGGCGTTCAGGCTGTTTGCGGTTTTATCCGGATAAAGCCGCAAAAAGAAGCGGCAGCGGTGCTCAGGCAGGGAGCTTCCTCCCGCCAGTCAGCCGGCGAGTCGGTGGGCAGGTACGTGGCCGGCTTCGTGGCGGGCTTCTTCGGCTTGCTGACCGAAACCGTGCTCGTGCTGGTGTACGTGGTCTTTTTCCTGTATGGCCGCGAGAAATATGAAAACTTCGTGGTCAGGCTCAACCGCGAGAACAACCCCGGCGCAGTAAGGGAGGTGCGCGGGCAAGTAGTTGTACCTGGGCCGGGAGGATGGCATGATGATGAGAACGCGCTTAGACCTTCCTCCATGTATTGCGGGAGGGGCCGCCGTACGCCTTTACGCCGGGTAGTACTGGCTCTGGCGTTGCACGGACAGGTGGCGGCGGGCAATCAGGTTATAGGTAGTATCCACGCTGCTGATCCCTTCGGGGGTCAGGTGCTGCAGATAGCGGTCCCAGGAGAGCGTCTCCCACAAGTGGTGCACGTAGGCATCGGGAAACGCCCGGGTGCGCTCAAACAAGTTCTTCAACCCGTCTTCATCGTAGATCGGGTAATGGAAACGGTAGGGGGAGGCAATCGTGACCAGGCTTTTGTGGGCAGCGGCCAGTTGCCTGGGTACGAGCACCGAATGTTCGTGCCAGTACTCATCCCTGCCCTTGGAACGGAAATCCCGGTAGGAATCGTACCAGATCTTCACAAAAGGGTTGTTGGGGGTGGCCAGGAGTACGGCGTTGCAAAGGCCCATTTTGCCGTTCATCACGGGGCTCAGGTCCAGGGACCTGACGCTTCGTTTCAGGCGCAGCGAGAATGATTCGTGGTTCAACTGGCTGCCGATCATAAAACTGCTGTTGCCGTAGAGCGGGGCCAGGGGCCGTACGCAGATGGTGTCCAGGTCCAGGTAGATGCCGCCGTACCGGAGCAGTACTTCCAACCGGATCACGTCGGCTTTGTGGGCAAAGTGATGGAGGGCATTGCCGAAGATGCTTTCGGGAATGGCGACCTGGTTTAAGGTCAGTTGAGGTTTGATCCGTTCCCACCAGTAGCCGGCCGGTTCGTAATGGTAGTGAAAATAGACCCGCTCGGGTTGATTTACCGCAATGGCCGACTGAATGGACAGGTAATGGACCAGGGAAAAGGGCTTGCCCCCGAAGTCCGGCTTGAGTCCGAAAACAAAGTGGAAAATGTTTGGAATTTTTTCTGACATAGCTTCTTTTGTTACCCTTGCCGACTATTTGAAGCGGGATAGCAGGGACCAAAGTGCTTCAACGGCAATTGTGTTACGAAGGTAAAGAAGACGCACCAT
>CADCTQ010000492.1 GCA_902805615.1 uncultured Cytophagales bacterium | reverse complement strand
TTGGCTTTTCGGCAATTTGCGCTTCCCCGGACCGGGGGCCCTCAACGGCAGGAAGCAGTTCGTTTGCCGCCGCGGGGATGGAATCCGGTTGTGCGGGCGCTTCCGCGAGGGGAGCCTCCTCGCCCTCCGCGCCGGGCGTAACGGCAACCCGCTCATCCGGCTGCCCGGCCGGCGGCAGTTCCGCGGCCGGGGTGGGAGGGACCGCCCGGGTTGCCGCGGGGGGCGTAACCCGCACCGCCTGCGGGGCAGGGGCGGGCTTCGAGGACAGGTGGATCGTGAGCCAGACGGCCAGCGTGCAGGTGACCAGCAGGACCACCGAGGCGGCCACGGCGTAGGGTTGCATGCCGAAGGGCAGCACCAGCCGGAACCGGTTCACCCGCTTGTTGAGGCGGCTGCGGAGGTCGTCGAGCTGGCGGCCGGCCGTGAGGGGGTTGGGCTGGCCCGAGTAGCCGTCCACGGCGTCGGAGCAAAATTCACATTCGAGCAGGTGCCGTTCCACGCGGTTCCGCGTCCGTTCCGGCAGTTTCCCGAACAGGTACTGGCCGATCAGGTCGTGGGAGAGGTGTTCCCGCGGGGGGCGTGACGGCATATTCCGCTTAGTCATGGTATTTTTCCAGGTAATTTTTCAGGTTTCTCTTTCCGTTCTGGAGATAGCTTTTCACTTGTTTGAAATCGTAACCGGTAATGTCGGTAATCTCCTTGTAACTCTTTTCTTCGATGTAGAACAGGTGCAGGCAACGCCGTTGCTCGGGGGGCAGTTCGTGCATCCCTTTCTCCATGCGCACCAGGTTTTCTTCCAGGCTTTCGGGGGGCAGGGTTTCACCCAGGTCAAACTCCACGTCCTCCAGCAGGCTGAGGCGCGTGACGTCACTGCCGTTGCGCAGCTTCCGGGCGCGGAGCTGCATGAGGCAATGGTTGCGGGCCAGCGTGTGGAGCCAGCTCTTGAAGTTGGAAACCTGGTGGTCTTTGAGTTCTACGATGAGCTTTTCGAACACCTGCATGGCGGCGTCCTTGCTCTCCTCCTCGTCGCGCAGGTACTTGAGGCACACGCCGTACACCAGGTGCAGGTAGCGGTCGTACAGGTCGCCCAGTACGCGCAGGTCTTCCGTCTGCCGGTACCGGAGAATCAGTTCCTGGTCGGTGGAAGGGTGTTTGAACGAAAAACGCCGGAAAAACATAGGCCGCAACGCTCCCTGGTTAGTTAAACGGTAAGCCGGCAACTCGCCGGTTCACGGGTTGATACTCCTGGATGCCGGAAAGTGACGGTTTCCATAACCCAGGGGGAAAAAAGTAAAAAAAGAGCCGGGAAAAAAGGGTTACTTCCCAAATAAGGTCCGCCGGGCGGATAAAGTTTCCGTTCCCCCGCAAAATCGCCGCCGGGGCTCCGTCCCACTGCCCCGTATCCTTCGCGCCGGGGCTTCCCGTCTACTTTTTCGCCGCTCCTGCGTATACGCTTCACAATGGAGCAGTCCCCAATACTCAATACTCACTACTTAATACTAAAAGGGCATGAACGAAACGGAAAAAGAGGAAGGCGCCCCGTTGCAGCACGCGGCGGAGGCGAACCGGGAACGGGAAAAGGAACAGGCCGTTGACGCCGGCCCCTCCGGGGAAGGCAACGGTTCAGTGTTCGGCAACGAGCCGCGCATCGTGAGCCACAGCACCGGCCTGCCGGTGGAAGAGGCCGCGGCGGCCACCCAGGACGACACCAGCCTCGTGCGGCCCCCGCAGGAGTACGGCAAACACACCGGCGATGAACACAGCCACGGCACTGATGCCACCAGCCCGGGCGGCGACCTGGTCAACAACACCGGCGCCGACCACTCCGGCTCGGGCGCCGATGCCGCCAGCGGATAAACAACAAAAGGAGACCGGAGACCGGAGGAAGGGAGACCGGAACGAACGGAGACCGCAGACCGGAGGAAAGGAGACCGGAGGAGGCGTGCCTATCCAACGCGGAGAAGGGAGGGCAGTGCGAAGGGATGGAGGTGAAAGGAAGAATGGAAAAAGGACTAAACGACGTGTTACGCCGGCCTCCCTTTTCCTCTTTTACGCATTGACCACTACCGAAAAAACGCCAAACGCCGGGTACGCCTCCTCCGGTCTCCTTTCCTCCGGTCTGCGGTCTCCGTTCGTTCCGGTCTCCCTTCCTCCGGTCTCCGTCTCCTTTATTTCAGGAGACCGCAGGACAGTGCCCGGAGGGCGTTCGCCTATCTTGTTGCGCTTTATTTAAATACTGGCAACGTAAAGAGCGAACCGTATGGCAATTCCCGGCAACAAGTGGGTCCTGTATGCATTTTTTGGGTTGGCAACCGTCCTCCTTACGGCGCCCCGCGCCGCGGTGGGGCAGCAGGGAAGCCGGCCGGCTGCCTGGGAAGCCCGCTGGATCGCCCCGCCCGATACGGCCCTGCACGCGTACGGCGTCTACCACTTCCGCAAGGCATTCCGGCTGGCGGCCAGGCCCGAACGGTTCGTGGTGCACGTGTCGGCCGACAACCGCTACCGCCTCTACGTGAACGGCCAGTCCGTTGCCACCGGCCCGGCCCGGGGCGACAAGGCGCACTGGCGCTACGAAACCCTCGACCTGGCGCCCTTCCTGGCGGCGGGCGACAACGTACTCGCCGCGGCCGTGTGGAACGCCGGCCCGGACCGGCCCTGGTCGCAGCTCTGCCACCAGACGGGCCTGCTCGTGCAGGGCGACGGACCGGCCGAACGGCTCGTCAACTCGGACGCGTCGTGGAAGGTGACCGAAAACACCGCCTACACGCCCCTCGCCACCATCAATCACATCACCGGGCCGGGCGAAATCGTGTTTGCCCGGCGCTACCCCTGGGGCTGGGAAAGCCGGGAATACGCCGACAACGCGTGGGCCTCCGCCGTCGCGACGGAAGCGGCCCTGCCGGCCGGTGCGCCCGGGGAAGGACGCCGCCTCGTGCCCCGCACCATCCCGATGCCCGAAGAACGGCCCGAAAAGGCGCCGGTGCTCCGCGCGTGTACCGGCATTCCGGCCGACGACGCCTTCCTCACCGGCAGGGGCGACATCCAAATCCCCCCGGAGGCCAAAGTGACCCTGCTGCTCGACCAGCAGTACCTCACCACCGCCTACCCCGAACTGGTGGTGAGCGGCGGGGAGGGCAGCCGCCTGACGGTGACCTACGCCGAAGCCCTCAACCAAAACGCCGAAGCGCTGAAGGGCAACCGCAACGAGGTCGAAGGCAAAACCATGAGCGGCGACCAGGACGTGTTTCTGCCCGACGGCGGCCCCCGCCGTACCTTCCGGCCGCTCACCTACCGGACGTTCCGCTACGTGCAGATCCGGATCGAAAACCACCAGGCGCCCCTGACGCTGCACCGGTTCGGCAGCCAGTTTACGGCCTACCCCTTCCGCGAGGCGGGCAGCTTCCGCAGCAGCGACACCACGCTGGCCGCCCTCTGGAACGCCGGCTGGCGCACGGCCCGCCTCTGCGCCTACGAAACCTACATGGATTGCCCCTACTACGAACAGTTGCAGTACGTGGGCGACACCCGCATCCAGGCCCTGATCTCCTTCTACGCCGCCGGCGACGACCGGCTGGTGCGCAACGCCATTTCGCAGTTCAACGATTCGCGCGACACCGAGGGGCTTACGCGCAGCCGTTACCCCGACCACGGCAAGCAGATCATCCCGCCCTTTTCGCTCTTCTGGATCGGCATGGTCCACGACTACTGGATGCACCGCGAGGACCCGGCCTTCGTGCAGTCTTTCCTGCCCGGCATCCGCGACGTGCTCGACTGGCACCGCAAACACATTGACAACCAATCGGGAATGCTCGGCGTGATGCCTTACTGGCACTTCGTGGACTGGCCCGAAGAATGGCCCTGGAAGGGGCGCGAAGAGATCAGCGGGGTGCCGGCCGGGGCGCTGGAAGGCAATTCTTCCATTCTTACGTTGCAGTACGTGTACGCCCTCGACCGGGCCGTGCAACTCCTGGAGGCGTTCGGCCACGGGGACGAGGCGGCGGGGTACCGGCAACTCCGGGAGCAACTGGCCGCGGCCACAAGGGAACGGTGCTGGGACGGGGGCCGGCAACTGCTGGCCGATACGCCCGGCAAAAGGGAGTTCAGCCAGCACGCCAACGTGATGGCGGGCCTCACGGGCCTGCTGCCCGCGGCGGAACGGCGGGCGGTGCTGGAACGGGTGGTGGCCGATACGTCGCTGATCCAGTGTACGCTGTACTACCGCTTCTACCTCAATCAGGCCCTGCGCGAGGCGGGGCTCGGCGACCGGTACGTGCCCATGCTGGCGCCCTGGCACGACATGCTCAAACTGGGCCTGACCACCTTTGCCGAACGGCCCGAACCCACGCGTTCCGACTGCCACGCCTGGAGCGCCAGCCCCAACTACGACCTGCTGGCGACCGTGTGCGGCATCCGTCCGGCCGCGCCCGGCTTCCGGCGCGTGCGCATCGAACCGCACCTGGGCGGCCTGGCCTGGGTGGAGGGCAAAGTGCCGCACCCAAGGGGCACCATTGCCGTGAAATTCACCGCCCGGGGCAGCGCAGGGCTCACGGGCACGGTAACGCTGCCGGCGGGCCTCACCGGCGAACTGGTCTTCGGCGGCAAGACGATCCGGCTGAAGGGCGGCGTGAACAAGATCAAGGTGTAGTTGCTTTCTGGCACAACCCTGTACGCTTGTTCCAGCCTCCCGGGCACTCCATTCCTTCCCGCCGCTACTCCGGCCGGCCGAAGTCCGGGGAGCCGTCGGGGCGCCAGGTGAAGGGTTTGGCGCGGATTTGCCGGGCCCAGCCGGCCCCGCTGCTCCGGGCGGCGTGGTACACGATGTAGTCCCGGTCGCCGCTGCGCACGAAGGAGGCGTGCCCGGGGCCGAAAATGGTGTCGGTCTTGGCGAATACGGGCTGCGGTTCCTTGCGCCACGCGGCCGGGTCGAGCGGGTCGCCGCCCAGGTAGGTGAGCTGGCCGAGGCAGTAGTCGTCGGTCCAACTGCCGCTGGCCGAGTAGATGATGAACACGCGGCCGTTCCGCACCAGCGCCTGCGGCCCTTCGTTCACGTGCGGGTAGCCCCGTTTTTCCCAGTCGTATTCCGGCCGCGAGAGGCACACCCGGTCGGAGGCCACCGTGCAGGGGTCGCTCAGGCGGGCAATGTAGAGGTTCTGGCTCGTGTTGGTGTGGCCTTCCCAGCCCGACCAGATGAAGTACTTTTCGCCGTTTTCCATCGCCAGCACCGACCCGTCAATGGCCCAGCGGTCGGTGGGAATGTCGAGCTTTTTCCGCAGCACGTATTTGCCCTGCGCGTCAGGCGTGGCGGCTTCCAGCACGTACATGCGTTCGGCCCCGTTCTGGCCGTTGTACAGCGCAAAGTAGATGTACCACTTGCCGTCGAGGTACTGGAGTTCGGGCGACCAGATTTCGAGGTACTCCGTCGTGGCACCATCCGGGCCGGGCCATACCTGCACGAGTTCGGCATCCTTCATGGCTTGGAGGGCATCAAAGCGCGACACGAGGATTCTGCGTTTGAGCCGGTCCACGGTGCAGTAGTAGAAGCTGCCGCCCTGTGAAATCACCCAGGGGTCTTCGCCGTCGGGCACCAGCACGTGGGTTTGGTCGCCGCTCGGGGGCAGGGCCCTGGCCCGGCTGGTCATCCCGTTGATTTCCGCCACGGTCATGGGGGCAAGCTGCGCTTCCTGGTAGATGTGGTCCTGGGGGGTATGCATGGGGGAGTGGTCAGTCGTATGTAGAGACGCGATTCATCGCGTCTCCTTCAGGGTAAGTACACTGTAAACTACGCTTCTATGAATTGGGGCGACCTCTTTCCGTACTGTCATTCCCGGAGGGAATCTTTGTGGGGATACGCAATGCATGACGTAACGCTAAAAAGATTCCCTCCGGGAATGACCGCGAGAGGAGGCGAACCCGAAAAGAGGAGGCCAGCCCGAAAGCTCCCGCCTTTACGCGTCGCCCATCATGAGGCCCTCGATGGTGTGGGCTTGTACGATGGGTTCGAGCTTGTCCACGACGCGGCACGTAAGGTGGTCGCGCAGGTACCCGGGCAGCGCTTCGTAAAAAGGCCGCGTCACCTGGAGGTCGTGGCGTTCGTGGTTGTTGGCCCCGGGGGCGTCCACGCCCAGCACCAGCACGGGCCGGGATTTGTTCGAGTGGTTGGCCGTGCCCCGGTGGATGGTCAGCGCCGACCGGGCCGAAATGTCGCCCATCTTGGGATACTTGCGCTGCGCCCGGGCCTCGTACCGCGGGTAGCTCGACTTGGGCGGGAACATGCCGTGGTCGAAGCCGACGGGGAAGTCCCACTGCGTGCCCGGGGCAATCTCGAAGGGACCCATGTCCTCGTACACGTCCACCGTGGTGAGGTTAAAGGCCAGCGAGTTGAGGCGGCGGCCGGTCAGCGTGTCGTCGGGGGCGGGAAAGTCGCGGTGCCAGGGCTGGTCGAGGGCGCCGGGGTTGGGCACGTCGAAGCCGATCTCCACGATCTTGTACTGCGGGCCGAGCACGGCTTCGCACACGGTCACCACCCAGGGGTGCATCGCCAGGCCCACGAAGCCCCGGATGCCTTCGGGGTGGATCTCGACGTAGTGGCGGTTGCGGCCCCGCCCAACCGCGCCGCCGGGCCGTGCCAGGGCGTCTTTGTAGAGCCCGGCCAGGTCTTCGCCCAGTTCCTGCACCCATTCGCGGGAAAAGGCGCCCTTGAGGCCGATGACGCCCTCGCCGTAGAGGCCGCCCATGATTTCGGCAATGTCGTAGAGGGCCTCTTTGGTGGGGGCTACGTCTTTGCCGCCGATCTGCCCGCTATTGTCGTTTTGTGCGTTTCCGTAAGCAACCATGCTTTCCTGCTCCTGGCCCGTGCCGTGCTGACCCCCCGCGGCGGGCTGGACGTTGTTGAATCCTTCCATAACACTGGTTTACTTTAAATGGATGAAACATCTGAAAAAATGAGCCCCGCACCGGGCGGCGCTTATGATCTTGTAACGAAGACAAGGGGCAAATAGTCGGCTGAGGGGCGATTTTTTGCGCTTACTGGCTTTCAATTCCCAAACCCCTCTGCGCCCCATTTTGCCGAAAAAACGCCGTATAGTCCGCTCATACGCTTCCGCTTTGCAAATGCCTTTCGCCCAGCCAATTTCGCCGCCACAAACCCGGCAATGGGCCATTTCCATTTGCCCGGCAAACGAACAACCTAAAACCATACAAAGATGAAAACCAACCGATTGACCGCCTGCCTGGCGGTTGCCTTTGCCGTGGCGACCCCCGCCGCTTCCGCCCAGATTCTCGTGGACACCGACCCCATTCACCTGCCCGTGGCGGGCTACGTGGTGACCCTGAAGGGTGACACGCTGCGCGGCAAGGTTGCCGTGACCGGCGTCAACAACTACGTGACCCAGATCTCTTTCCGCGGCCCGGACGGCACCGACAAGGTAAAGTACGGCCCCGATGACCTGCTGGCGTTCGGCCAGAAGCGGCCCGACCTGCTGCGCGACTTCACCGACCTGACTTCCGTGGACAAGGAGCAGGTGCACTACGAAAGCAAGGAACACCCCCGGCGGGACGGCAAAAAGGTGTTCATGGAGCGGCTCATGGACGGCAGGAAGATCCGCGTGTACAACAACCCCGCCGGCGGCGAAAAATCCACGTCACTGGCCGGCTTCAAGCTGGCTGAGAAGGAGAGCAGCTACGTGGTGCAGAAGACCGACGCCAAGCCGTTCGTGCTCCGGAAGAACAACTACGAAGAGGAGTTTGACACGCTGTTCGGCGACTGCACCGAATTTGCCGCCTACGCCAAAAGCCAGCCTGACTTCCGCAAGTTCAGGCAGCTTGGCCTGGTGGTGGAGAGTTACAACACCCGGTGCGAGTAGTTTCGCCGTACGAACAAGCCAGGGGTAACCACACGAACGGGATCATCCCGGCCATTGGGGTGATTGCCGCGTGTCTCTGCCCCCGGAAGCCGTAACGCATCCGGCGCGCTAGAACATCCGGTACGACAAGCCCAGGTGCACGGGCACACTGACGTTTCTGGTCCGGGAGTTCAGGCCAAAGTAATCATAGTCATACCGGACGAATCCCGTACTCTCTAACCTTACTGCCGAATCGTTGTCGTACGTTTTGTCCAGTTTGCGCAGGCTGACGTTGAGCAAGGCGTTCAGCGAAAGGTTCAGCTTGTCGTTGGGGGCGTAAAATACGCCGCCCCCGAGGCTGACGCCGTAATCCAGGGGGAAAGTCCGGGGAGCGAAGTCTCCCGAGAACTGCGCTGTTGAGGTGTTGCCGCCGGGAACAGAAGGCAAACTGTTGGGCGGATTGTAATAGCTGATTGCCGTCCGGCTGTCCGTGCCGCGGATGCGGGCGTAGATGAGCCGGGAAACAAAGCCGCCGCCCCGGACCCCAAAACCCAACCGGCCCGTGGTTTGCCAGCCAAGCAGGAGCGGCAACGTAACGTAGGCATTGTCCACCTTCCGGGAGAAATGGGTGCTGGACCACCCCCTCTCTGAGCGGACATCGGAGGTGGCTTTCACCCGGGCCCCTTTTTCTTCGTACACCAAACCCGTCCGTATGGTAAAATGCCGGCTGAAACGGTATTGAACCGATAAGGCCGCCGTAAAGCCTGTCTGAACCCCGGCCCGGGGGCTCAGGGTCGAAAAGGGAGACTTGGCGTTGAGGAGACTGCTGAAGCTTGGCCCGGCGTGGATGCCTGCTTCCAGTGCATTCGTTTTGTGCTGGGCAAATGAAAACTGGGTCGCCAGCAAGCCGGCAAGCAGGAAGATTTTTTTCATGAATTGCTGCGTGAAACAGTTAGGGTGCTCGTGGGGAACGTTGCGTGCCCGGCGGGTATAATGTAGTGAAGTAGACGGACAATTGGAAATAAAAAGGATGACGGTTCATCCAAGCGTGATGCCCCACAGTGGCAAGCGCATGGATGAACCGTCATCCCAAAGATTTCCGCCAAAGCGGGTGTTGGGCCTACGAAACGCCCTTCAACTCCTCCTGTTCGGCGAACGGCTGGTTGCGGAGGCGTTTGCCGGTGGCCTTGAAGAGGGCGTTGGCGACGGCCCCGCCGGTGGGCGGCAACGCCGGTTCGCCCAGGCCCGTCGGGTC
>CADCTQ010000491.1:24204-27331 GCA_902805615.1 uncultured Cytophagales bacterium | reverse complement strand
GGTGGTATCGCGGCGCGTGGGCCCGGCCCAATGGCGAGGGGCGGGTTGATCAGCGGGGGGAAGCATCATTGGGCCTAGACCTTTTTGGTTCTTTTTGGGGCAATGCCAAAAAGAACAAACCCCACTTACGGATGATACACGAATCACCAACCCTTTACAAACCAGCACATTACCACCCAGCACAACCAACCCCTCACATTACCAACCACCACAACCGCCCCACCACAACCAACCCATCACTTACCCTTAGCCCCTCAAATACGCATATCCGCTAATCACGTACGAAGCGAAAACCATAGTCGGCACGAAGCACAGTTTCGCGCCAGCCCGTTCTACTTTGCACCAGCACGCGCCAGCAGGTAATAACGATGCACGACAGCACGGGCCGCTGCGCCTCAACAGGGAGCCCTATTCGAATATCCCACTGACGGCGCACGTAGGAGGAAATAACCGTGCTGGGAGAGGTGGGTAAAACTCATTGGTGCAGCGTAAGAACGGATCTGGGTATTGCCGGTTGAGGAGTTGCCTTGCGGGTGCGGGTAATTTCGTCCCTACGGGACTGTAAGAAAAGGGAACAGGTGCGTTTTCTACCAACATTCCGTCCCTCCGGGACTAGTCCGCACCGGACGTAAGCGCCCCGCCGCGCCTGGTCCGGCTCCCCTGGCTGCCCCACTGTCACGCGTTGCACCCCGGCCGTTGCAATTCCCCAACGCTCAAACTCCTAAACTCCCCTACTCCTATTGCAGCGAGAAGGCGCCGCAGACTTTACACTGGAGCAGCCATGACACGTCGCCGGGGGTGGCTTGTTCCAGGGAGTTGACCTTTTCGAGAACCGAATGCAGCACGATCCGCTGGCAGAAGGAGCAGTAGTGCTGGCTGAGTTCGAACGTTTTGCCGGATGAGGACGGCGTTTCGGCACCGGCAGGCGAAGGAGGGATCATATCGTGCTGACCAGGTTAGCCTTTTTCTCCCCTTTGGCGGGTTTTTCCTGCTTGGGCGTGCCGTCCTGCGCCGGCTGGGCGGCAGCCTTTTTCAATTCCTGCTTTTTGGCGTTTTTCCGCAGGGCCTTGGCGAGTTGGCCGGCCGCTTTCTGGGTGAGTTTGCGGCTCTTTTTCCCCTCCAGTGCATACTCTTGCAGCACGGACCCGAGGAGGGTTTGGAGCCGGGCGGCTAATTCTTTGCGCGATGGTACTGGCATGGTTGCGATCAGTGAAGCGGAAGTTGTACTATGTAAAGGTAGACGAACCAAACATACATTACCAAATTGTTAAATTAAGTTTACCAATAGTAAACACCGGTTGTCATTCATCTGTGGCTCAGACGATTAAATACCCCCTGAACCGGGCAAAAACCGGGCTGACCGGGGCTTTCTTTGTAACATTTTTAAGGCAAGTGGCGTTTTGTGGGAGGTGCGCCCCTCCCGGCGTGCGTTCCACCCCCGGCTGCCGGCTATTCTGCGTGGGTTCGGGGAATGCAATTTCAGCCCTGTACGTCCCGGTTTTTTTACCTCATATCCCTGCATTCATGGAAGTATTATTGCCCGGCAAAGCCATTCCCGTCTTTCTCACCACCGTTACGCTGTACGGTTACCAGTTGAGCGACGAGGGCGGCGACTACACCCTGCACCTGCAAACCTCCCACGGTGACTTTGTCATCCAACCCACCGAAAACCTCTCGCCGCTCGAAAAGCAGAACCTCGAAGCCCTGCTCCACGAACGCCTGTCCCGGACGCGGGAACGGTAGGGGAAATTGGTCAGTGGTGCATTGGTCATTAGTCATCGGTTATGCGGTACGTAAATCAACCGGGCACGATGACTTGCGCACCCCCAATGACTATTGACTAATGCCCAATCCGCCCCAAAATCACCCCTACTTTAATTCTTTGTTAAATCTCCGCTTTGGGCGGAAACCGGGTTTACAATCAAAGAACATCTATCTACTATTGGCGTAAAGGAACGGGGAACGGGCCGGCGGGCTGCCGTTGCCCCGTTGATATACGATGATGGAATGGGTGGTCAGCTAATTGTCCGGATTGGGCGGAAAATCCGGGAAACCCGGTTGCGCCAGCAGATGAAACTTCAGGAGGTGGCCGGTTCGGCCGGAATCAGCAAGGGCTTGCTGTCACGGATCGAGAATGGCCGCACGGTTCCTTCGCTGCCGGTGCTGCTCGCCCTCATCCAGGCCCTCAAAGTACCGATGGACACTTTTTTCGAGGGCATTGACGTGGCGTCGCCGGCCCCGTACGTGCACCGCAAGGCGTTTGAGTACGCTCCTTCCGAAGGAGCAGCCGCCGGCCTCCACCAACACATCCTCAGCCAGAACGTGCTCAACGTGGCCCTGGAAGCCTCCATTCTGACGCTCCCGCCCGGCTCGCCGCGGGAGCCGGCCACCACAGAAGGCTACGAATTCAAGTACGTGCTGAAGGGCGAAGTAGAATACCGCCTCGGCGACGACACGGTGCTCCTCCAAACGGGCGACTCGCTGTTCTTCAACGGCCAGATTCCCCACGCCCCCGTCAACCGCTCCACCGAGCCGGCATCCCTGCTGGTCATTTTGCTGGGTGGGTAGTGTCTGGATGTACGCTGCCCGGCGGGTGATGCTCATTGGGATTGTCAACGGCCGTTTTGTCAGTCCGCAATCCCACGTTTGAAGCGTAGGTTGGCTAACCTCAGCCCATCGTTCCGTTGTTAAAACGCAGTCCACGGTTTTAACCGTGGGAACCGGCCCCGAAAAGTACCCCAACGGTTTTAACCGTTTACCCCCTTCGATTCGCGTGGTTACGAGATTAAAACGGTTGAAACCGTTGAGTAAACCCAATATACCCGTCTACCCACGGTTAAAACCGTGTATATGATTAGCGCCCTGCCTAGTGGATACGCAGTGAGTAGCCAGGCAGTGAGTAGGCGCCGTCAGTGAGACACTGACGGTTACGCGCTGGTATCGTTGTTTCGGCACCGGTGGTATCGCGGCGCGTGGGCCCGGCCCAATGGCGAGGGGCGGGTTGATTGGCGGGGGGAAGCATCATTGGGCCTAGTGGTCAGTAATGAATTATTTGAGGGGTGAAAAAGGCGTTATAGTAGCAGCTAATTTAGCCCTCACTTTAACCATTACTGACCACTAGCCTTTT
>CADCTQ010000491.1:0-24194 GCA_902805615.1 uncultured Cytophagales bacterium | reverse complement strand
TCAGTAATGGTTAAAGTGAGGGCTAAATTAGCTGCTACTATAACGCCTTTTTCACCCCTCAAATAATTCATTACTGACCACTAGCCTTTTTTGGTTCTTTTTGGGGCAATGCCAAAAAGAACAAACTCCACTCACAGATCATAAACCATTCACCAACCCCTCTCAACCAATCCCCATCCTATCTCCACCCAGCACATTACAAACCCTATCCGCCTCTAATCCCCACATACGCTAAGCACATACAAAACCGTGGGCTGATGTTTCCATGTATTTCATCGCCCTATTTGTGTACTGTCATTCCCGAAGGGAATCTTTTTGGGGATAGGCCATGTATGTCGTACGCCAAAAAGATTCCCTTCGGGAATGACAGCGAGAGGAAATTAATTCGAAATAACAACTTACTTGATTTACAGTGTAGTAGCCCTTCATTCGGGAAAAAGTACGAGACAGCATAAGGCCCCCCTGTCTGAATCGTGACCGTCAACGAAAAGCGAACAACCAAAGCACTTACGTACTAACAGTGGTTGGTGATACAGTTAACGCGTCCGGTTGGGGGACCCGCTGGCGAAACATATGCCATATCTATCCGGCGGTCGGTATCCTACGCGTTGAAAGATATGGCATATGTTTTGCCAAACCGCTGCACCTGAGCAAGGTCTCTTCTCCAAGCCTGCCGGTACGCGCCGGGCAAGTGCGTAAGTCCTGAACCCCCTACTTCGTCCGGCTTCCGGCCCCGCGTTCGAGCGCGACCGTAAGCGTGACCCAGAGGCTGCGGCCGGGGCCGTAGACGCCCGAGCCGTGGGTTTTGTACGGACGGTCCAGCAGGTTGTGCAGCTCGGCCGACAGGCCCAGCCCGCGGTACGCGTAGCCGCCGTTCAGGTTCACGATCCACCAGCCCGGCGTGCCGCCCGGACCGATGCGGTTGTCGTCAACGTCGCCGGCGGCCAGGCGGTCCTGCCGGTCGGCAAAGAGGGTTTCGGCCCGCAGCCAGCCCGGGCGGCCGTTGCCGTAGGAGAGGCCGGCGCGGCCATTGAGCGGCGGAATCCGGCGGAACGGCTCCCGGGCCGTCTGGTTCTGCCCGAAGGCGTAGTTGAGGCCCCCGTACGCGGCCAGGCCCCGGGCCAGTTGCACCTCCGCCTCCGCTTCCAGGCCCCGGATGGCGGCTTTCGCCACGTTCTCCTTCAGGTACACCGGGTAGCCCTGGATCGAGTCGCCGCCGGCCCGCACGCGGCCGATGATGTTCGAGAGGCCGTTGTGGTAGGCCGCCACCGAGGCCGAAAACCGGTCCGTGCGGGCCTTCCAGCCCAGTTCGTAGCCCAGCGCCTTTTCGGGCGACAGGCCCGCGTTGGGCAGTTCGTAGCGGAAATCCACGATCCCCAGCGTACCCAGGTCGTCCACGTTGGGCGCCCGGAAGGCCGAATGCACCGAGGCCGTCAGGCGGTGCAGCGGGTGGGGTGCGTACGACACCCCGGCGTTGCCCACCAGCGCCGCCGGCCGGAGGGTTGCCGTGCCCAGCGTGCTTTCCGGCACTGTGATCCGGTAGGCGTTGTAGCGACCGCCCGCCGTGAAGGTAAATTTGCGCCACGCCAGGCTGTGCAGGGAATACACGGCCAGGCTGGCAGCGGTGGACCCGTCCGGGTACAGACCGCGCCTGGACGTAAAGTCACCCGTGGCGGCAGTTACTTCGCGGCGGGAACTGCCCACGCGGTCGAAGTAGCCTTCCGCGCCGCTCTGCACGTGCCAGCCGGCCATTGGCTCCGAATGCACCGTCAGCGTACCGCCCCGGGTGCCGGTGTCGTCCCGTTCTTCGGTGAAGGTGGGGGCGTCGTTGCGGCGGCTCCGGCGGCCTTCCAGGAACCGCTGGTACGAACCCGTCAGTTGTACCTGCCGCACCCAGCGCCCCGCGTAAAACCCTTCGAGCCGCACGTAGCCCAGTTGCCGGGTCTGGGGGTGGAAATACGCGTACTGGTAGTTTTCCAGTTGCACCCGGTGGTAGAGCGGCACGCGTTCCTGGCGCAGGTGGCTATAGGCCGCCGTCAGCAGTATTCGTTCCGACACCCGGAAGCGGGCCTTTACGTCGCCCGAGAGCTGATCGTAGCCCGTGGGCCGCAGGAAGCCCAGGTTGCCGCCCGCCCGGATGTCGCCGAAGCGCCTGCCGGCCAGGCCGCCCAGCAGGGCGAAGCGGGGGCTGCCCAGGTGTACTTCGCCCCGGGCCGTGCGTTCCATGCCCGACGAGCCGTACTTCACCAGGCCGCTCCCGCCCACCCGGAAACTTTCGGTGAAGGAGGGCGTGCGGGTGAGCAGATGGACTACCCCGCCCAGGGCGTCGCTGCCGTACTGCACCGACCCCGCCCCGCGCAGCACCTCGATCCGTTCCAGGGACTGCGGGTCGAAGGTGTTGAGGTACTGGTTGGGGCCCGACCGGAAGGTGGCGTTGTTCACCCGGATGCCGTCCACCAGCAGCAGGGTTTGCTGGCCGGTGAGGCCCCGCACGAAGGGAGAGCCGCCCCCGTGGTTGGTTTTCTGCACGAACACGCCGGCCGCGCCCAGCAGGGCTTCGGGCACGGTGCGGGGCACGCGTTGCCGCAGCGCCTCCTCCCCCATCACCGCAATGGCTTCCGGCCGGTTGAACACGTCGGTTTCGAAGCGTTGGGCCGTGACCACGACCCCTGCGTTGAGCTGGATGGTGACGGGTTGGAGGGCGAAGACCTGGTCGGTCGCCCCACCGGCCGCCACGGTGACGGGGAACCGGGCGGTGGCGTAGCCCATGGCTTCGGCCCGCAACTGGTAGTAGCCGGGGGGTACTTTGTCGAGCCGGAAGGTGCCGGCCGGGCCCGTCACGGTGCCGAACGGCGTGTGGTCGAGGGTGATGCGGACGTGCGGGAGGGGTTGCCCCTGCGGGCCGGCCGTGACCAGCCCGCCCACCGACTGCCCGTGCAGCAGGTACGGGAGGAGCGCAAGCAGCAGAAAGGGTACGTATTTTTTCACGTGAACGAAGGAGTTGGGCCGGGCCCGGGCGGCGCCAGGGGAAGTGGTTCGGAAAATGCGGGATGGGGAGCCGGGTTCAAAAATATCCAATAACCCGGCTTCCTGGATCGGTTTTTGGAATGATAAACATTTTTTAACAAACAAGTAACTTCTACCCCCGCACATGAGTATGCAGATGTAGAAATACGCGTGATTCCAGCCGCACAAAATCCCCTAAAACCAGTATTGACGCAGTGCTAAGTTTCCCCGACATTCAGCCACCCGGAAAGTGGTTTGCCAGCGCCCTTTCCACCCACGACGAACACCTAAATTCACCATTAACCAATGCTCACGATGCCCCCTGTTTTTACTTTTTTGCTTCCCGAACGACTGGCTCAGACACCTAAAGCCCCGGCAAAGTTGCTCACCGCCTGCCTCCTGGCCGGCTCAATGCTCGGCCAGGCACTGCCGGCCCAGACCGTCCTGGTGAAGGACCTGCTGCCGGGTGCGCAGGGCGCTTCCCCCGCCCACCTGACGGACGTGAACGGCACCCTCTTCTTTACTACCGCCAACGCCGCCGCCGGCGCTACGCTCTGGAAGAGCGACGGCACCGCGGCGGGCACGGTACGGGTCAAAGACATTGCTCCCGCCGCCGGCCGTTCGGCTCCCGACCAACTGACGGACGTGGACGGTACGCTTTTCTTCGTGGCGCCCAACGGAACGGGTGGCGCCGACCTCTGGAAGAGTGACGGCACCGGCCCGGGCACGGTGAAGGTCCGGACCATTTATGCCGGCGCCCCGGCGGATTTGCCCCATTTCGAACTGACGGCCGCCGGCGGCACGCTCTTTTTCACGACCGACAATGGCACCCACGGCCCCGAACTCTGGAAGAGTGACGGCACCCCCCGGGGTACGACCCTGGTGAAGGACATCTTTCCCGGCGCCGCGGGTTCTTTTCCCGGGGAATTCACCCCCGCCAACGGCACGCTTTTCTTCCGGGCCGACGACGGCACCCGCGGCCGGGGCCTCTGGAAGACGGACGGTACCGCGGCCGGCACCGTCCTGGTGAAGGACGTTTATCCGCCCCACGAAGGTTCGCTGCCCGGTTACCTGGCCGGCGTGAAGGGGACGGTTTTCCTGGCCGCCGACGACGGCCTGCGTGGCCCCGAACTCTGGAAGAGCGACGGCACGCCCGGGGGTACGGTGCTGGTCCGGGACGTCATTCCGGGCAACGGCGGTTCGTACCCGGGCGACCTGACGGACGTGAACGGCACGCTTTTCTTCACCAACGCCATTGGCCTCTGGAAGAGTGACGGCACGGCCAAGGGTACGGTGCTGGTCCGGGACGTGCGCGCAACGGACCTGACGAACGTGGACGGCACGCTTTTCTTCCTCTCCTACCGGGACGGGGACGCCGAGCTCTGGAAGAGTGACGGCACGGCTGCGGGCACCGTACGCTTGAAACGCGATTTTCACCCGGGCTCCCCTGATCTGCCGCCCGGCGACCTGACGGCCGTGAACGGCAAGCTTTTCTTCCGGGCGCAGAGTGCGCAGGGGGCGGAGCTTTGGCAGAGCGACGGCACCCCCGGCGGCACGGTGCTGGTGAAGGACATCCGTCCGGGCCCGGCCAGTGCGCTGGCGGCTGCCCAAAAGCCGCTCTTCACGGACGTGAACGGCACGCTTTTCTTTGCGGCCAACGACGGCGCCAAGGGTCCCGAACTCTGGAAACACGCGCCGGGTGAAGGTCCCGCCGTGGCCTCGTTGCGCATCAATGCCGGCGGCGGCGCCTACCAGGCGGCGGACGGCCGGCGCTACCAGGCCGACGGGTATTTTGCGGGCGGCGTCGTCTCCGCGGCGGCCACGGGAGCGGTAGCCGGCACCGGGGATGATGCCTTGTACCGGGAAGGCCGGCACGGCGCAGCCTTCGGCTACAACGTCCCGGTCGAAAACGGGACGTACGAGGTGGTGCTGCATTTTGCCGAAACCTGGTGGGGCAACCGGGTCCCGGGCGGCGCGGGCTCCCGCAAGTTCAACGTGGACATTGAAGGCGTGCGCCGGCTCACCGGGTACGACATCTTCGCCAAGGCCGGCGGGGCCATGACCGCCGTGCGCGAAACCTTCCGGGTGGCCGTGGCCGATGGCGCTCTCAATCTGCACTTTTCGAAGGGTTCGGCGGACCTTGCCGCCGTCAAAGCCATCGAACTGCGTCCCGTTGCGGAAGCGGCCCGCCTGGCTGCGGAGTCGGGTGAAGCCTCCCCCATCCGGCTGTATCCCAACCCGGTAGCCGACCGGCTGACCGTGCGGCTCGCTTTCCCGGCGGGTGCCGTCGAAGCGACCTCGGTGAGCGACGCGGCCGGCAGGAGCCTGCAAACCAACGGGCACCGGCAGGTAGCCGGCGACGAATTGCAGCTTGACGTTTCGGCGCTCAAACCGGGACTTTACCTGCTGCACCTCCAATCCGGCGGGGAAGAACAGCGGATCCGGTTCGTGAAACAGTAGATTTACCCCGGCTACCCGGAGAAAAGGGATCGGGTTTAAACCCGATCCCTTTTCTCCGGGTACCTCCGTGTCTCCGTGGTACATATTCCAGGGGGAACAGAAAACAAAAAGCCTGGGCTGTTGCATCCCAGGCTTTTGTCATGAAGGGCCGGCAGTGCCGTTAGTCGAAGATGTACCGCAGGCCGACTTGGCCCCGCCAGCGGCTGCCGATGCCGGTGTCGTCCACGAACGTACGGTTGCCGCCCCGGAAGTTGAAAGTGGGGGAGTTGGAGGCACCTCGCGGGTAGCCCGCGAACTCCACCGGGCGGTTGTTGGCGAACACCTGCCGTTCGCCCCAGTTGCGGTTGATCAGGTTGCCCAGGTTCTGGATGTCGAAGCTTAGCTGGAAGGTATGCTTCTTCTTGCCGGTGGTCACGAAGAAATCCTGCAACAGCTTCACGTCCAGTTGGGTAAACCACGGGCTGATGGCGCCGTTGCGTTCGGCGTACTGCCCGCGCCGCGAAGAGAGGTACTTGTCCTGTCTGATGTAGGCATCCAGTTGCTGCCACTGCTGGGCGGCCGTTGTCAGCACCACGCCCCGGCCGTCGGTGATGTCCACCAGGTTGATCTGGTCCGGGCTGGCCGGCACGAAGATCAGGTCGTTGCCCGCAATGCCGTCGCGGTTCATGTCGCCGGCGTAGGTGTAGGAGAAGCGTCCCCCCTGCCCGGCTTCGAAGAAAAAGCTGAGGGTGGTTGCCATGAACTTGGCGTACTCGAACCGCTTGCCGGCGGCGGCAATCACCCGGTGCTGCAAGCCGAAGTCACTGAAGCCCAGGGCCGGCGTGTTGGTATTGCCGATCACCGGGTTGCGCTGGAAGGCATCGGCGGCAATTTCGCCGGGGTTCGAGGTCACGTCCTTGGCCCGCGAAAACGTGTAGGCGCCCATCAGGTAGAGGCCCGTGGCGAAGTTCTTCTGCAACTGGCCCGTGAGGCTGTACTGGTAGCCCCGCCGCGTGTTTTCGAGCACGATCACCCCCGCGTCGAGGAACGTCGGAATCCCATTGGGGCCGTTGAAGTTGTTGTTCAGGCGCGGGCCATTGGCCGGGTAGATGAGCCGGTTGTCGGCGCCGAACGCCCGTTCGGTGGGCACCACCTGGTTGTAGTTGCGGTGAATGGCCGCGTTGATGTCCTTGGAATAGATGAACTCAGCCGTGGCCGTAATGCCGCCCGGCAGTTCCTGGTCAATGGCCAGGTTGGAACGCCACACCTGCGGGAACCGGAAGTTGTTGGCCGTGGCATTCACCTGGAACGTGTAGAAGTTCTCGAACGCGGCGTTGGAAGCCTGGTTGCCGATCCACACGAAGGGAATGCGGCCCGTGAAGATGCCCGTACCGCCGCGCAGTTGCGTGGTATACTCCCCGCCGGCGTGCGAATAGTTAAAGCCCGCGCGCGGCGACCAGAGCGGCGTGGCCTTGGGGAAGTTGGTCACGTCCACCCGGACCGGGTTGCCCTCCGGGTCGCTGAACGTGGCCTCGGCCACCTGGGCGTTCTGCGCCACGTCGGTCCGGTAGATGGGCAGGTCGGCCCGCAGGCCGAGGGTCAGCTTGAAGTTGGGGCGCACCTGCCATTCGTCCTGCGCGTAGAGGCCCAGTTGCGCTACGTTCACCTCCACCGATTTCACCGGCCGGCCGCCGCCCGCCTGGGCTACTGCGGCCAGGTCCAGGTCTTCGGTCGGATTGCCGTTGGCGTCCAGCGTGAAGGGGTTCTTTTTGTAGAACCGGCTCGCCGGGTCGGTGATCTGCAAAAACGTATTGTAGTCGAGGCCGCCGAAGAACGGGTAGCCGAAGCGTTGCAGGTTGAAGTCGTTGACGAAGCCGAAGCTTTCGTAGGTAAAGCCGCCCGTGAGGATGTGCCCGTTGGCGAAGTAGCTCACGTTGTCGGTGACCTGGAAGATGTTCTGGTCGAGCCGGTTTTCGGCCGAAAACTGCTCGGTGCCCACCGAGGTGTAGGTGGTGCCGCCCCGCGTAATGTCAATCATGGGGAACCGCCCGCTCGTGGGCAGTTCGCGGAAGTCGCGGAAGGCCGAGTAGCTCACCTGCAACTTGTTGCTGACCTTCTGGGCGAAGTTGCTGTTGAGTTCGGCTACCACCGAGTTGAGGTTGTTGTTGATGGTGTAGCCCGAGTTGGCGAATTGCAGCGTGTTCACCGACGGCACCCGCAGGGAAGGCGCAATGGCAATGGGGTGCGGGCCCTGTTCGCGCCAGCTTTTGAGGTAGCTGTGGCGGATGGAGAAGGTGTTGCCGGGGTTGATGTTCCAGTCGAGCTTGGCCAGGAACTTGTCGCTGTAGGTCTGGAAGATGAAGTCCTGGTAAGTGCCCACGTCGTAGCCGTAGGCACTCTGCAGCCGCTGGCGGATGGTGATCAGGTCGTTTTCGAGCACCCGGCTCACGCCCGGGGCCTGTCCGTTGAGGGCCGCCTGGGCTTCTTCGGCGGTGCGGGCCGGCCGGAACGTCTGACCCGGGTCGTCGCGGCGCGTGATTTCAGCGTTGACGAAAAAGAAGAGTTTGTTGCGCACGATGGGTCCGCCCAGGGCGAGGCCCGTCTGGTTGAAGTTGAGCTCCGGGTTGGTGATCTTCACGTCGCCCACGCGGGTGCCGATCAGGTTTTCGTTGCGGAAGTAGCGGTACACCGTGCCCTTGAAGTCGTTGGTGCCGCTCTTGGTCACGGCGTTCACGCCGGCGCCGGTAAAGCCGCCCTGCCGCACGTCGAAGGGAGCCAGCGAAACTTCGATCTGTTCGATGGCGTCGAGCGACACCGGCTGGGAGTTGGTCTGGCCGCCCGGCGTGGGGGCGTCGAGGCCGAAGGAGTTGTTGAAGATGGACCCGTCGAGGGAGAAGTTGTTGTAGAGCGTATTGCGGCCCCCGAAGCTCAAGCCGCTCGACTGGGGCGTGAGGCGGGTGAAGTCTTCGGTGGAACGGCTGATGGTGGGCAGCGTGCGCAGGGCGTTGTTGTTGATGTTGGTGGAGGCGCCGGTGCGGTCGTTGTTGATCACGCCGCTGTTGCCGCGCACCACGATCTCGTCGAGGGCCAGGCCCTCTTCGGTGAGGACGATGCGGCTGTCGTGGGTTTTGCCCAGCGCGAGCTGGATGTCATTCTGGGAAAAGGGCTGGAAGCCCACGAAGGAGACTTTCAATTCGTAAGGGCCGCCCACGCGCATGTTGAGCAGGTCGTACTGCCCGTTTTCGCGGGTGGCCGCGCCGTACTGCGTTCCCGAAGGCAGGTGCGTGGCCACCACCGAGGCGCCGGGCAGCGGCAACCCCTTGCTGTCGAGCACCACGCCCCGCATGGCCGAGGTCGTCACGCCCTGGGCGTGGACGCGGAGGGTGCCCCCCAAAAGCAGGAATCCGGTCAGGAGCAGTAGTAAATTTTTTAGGTTCATCGGGTAGGGAATAGGTTTTGGCGGACCGGGAGGACATCCCCCGGATGTGTCCGTAAAAGTAATGTAATGATTTCGTCATTTTTGCATCACAATTCCACAATGCCGGAATAAGCCAACAATGACTTGGTTAGGTACCAGGGGCACCCGGCCCCGGTGCAACGCCCCGGTTTTTGCCCTTTTTCCGCCCCATCCGGCGCAGCCGTTGCGGACCCGACCCGGCGCTTTCCGGACCATCCGCCGGGCTCCCGTTCCCGCGTGCTCCCTTCACCGATGCCGGTTGTTCGCGTACTTGCGGAGCGAAACCCGGTGGGCGGCGCGTACCAGATGGCCCCGGTTCCGCGCAAGGCCGGTGCGGAGAAATGGCATCACAGGGCAGCAGTCATCCCCCTACCCCCTTCCCTTACGCACAGGCTTACCCACAAGGGTACGAAGGCGTGAGCCGAACGTACCGAACGTAGTTCTGAGGCGTGAGCCGAACGTACCGGACGTAGTTCTGCGTACCTACCGGTGCCGTAGCAAGGTGACTCTTGGCGCCCGATGAGTACGGATCGTCACTTGTCGGGAAGTCGCCGGGTACGGGTCCCCCTTGCGGGATGATTTGTGGGTCAGCCGAAGGGGGCAGGGGGATGAATTTCTAACCGGGTGTGCATCACTACCCTTCCGCGACCCAACATGAGAAGGAAGCACCCACAGGCAGGCACCAGAGTCCTGCCAGAACGGGATGTGGGCAGGAAAAACGATGCGTCTTTTTCCAGGAGGAACGGCCCGGATGGACTTCAACCGGGCGGAAGCGCTCAAATTTTAATAATATTTCTTCATTTAATAACATTTATATCTTATTATTGATTATTGTCAAGAGGTCATCAGGTATTGGGTACCGTTTCAGGCGTGCGGTCCGGCCGGGTCCTTGCGAACGGCTTGCGTACCGCCGGAGCCGTGCTAACGAAGGCAAAGCTATGAGAAGCAACCCGCAGGAATTAGCCGAACAATGGATTCGCTTTACGCAGGGCGATGAAACCGCCTTTGCCGCCCTGTTCCGTACGTTTCACCCCTACCTGTACCGGTACGGCCACCGCCTGACCTGGAACGAAGAACTCACGCGCGACTGCATCCAGGTGGTGTTCATGAACCTGTGGACCCGCCGGGAAAACCTCCCCGCCGTCACCCAGGTACGGCCTTACCTGTTCCGGGCCCTGCGCAACGAAGTGCTCAAGCGCCACCAGCAGGGGCGGCGGGCCGGCAGCCTGCACGACGAGTACACCGCCACGGAAGCCGACGTGGTGTTTTCGGCCGAGGAACTGGTCACCCAGGCCGAAGCCTTCCAAATGAAAAAGGAAGCCCTGGCCGAAGCCCTCAACCACCTCTCGAAGCGGGAGCGGGAAGTGGTGTACCTGCACTACTACGAGAACCTGACCTACCGCGAGATCGCCGGCATCCTGTCCATTCACTACCAGTCGGTGCTCAACTGCCTGCACCTGGCCTTCCGCAAGCTGCGCAGCAACGCCACGCTCCGCCGGGTGGTGGACCTGAGCCTGCCGCTGCTGGCCTACTTAGTGAGTTAACTTTTCTCTGTCTTTCATGATTTTACCACGGAGACACGGTTGGCACGGAGGTACACGGAGAAAAAGGGAGTTAGAGAGTTTGAACTTAACCGCAAAGGGCGCAAAGGAGACGCAAAGACCGCAAGGAGAACGCGTACCTCTTTGCGCCCTTTGCGTCTCCTTTGCGCCCTTTGCGGTTAAGTTTTTCTTCTCACTTCTCGCTCCTCGCTCCTTTTTTCTCCGTGAAACTCCGTGCCCTCCGTGTCTCCGTGGTTAATTCTTTCCCCACCCGCGCAACGCCCTTCTCGTTTAGCAGGCGTTTAAAAAAATAGTCAAAAAAAATTCTCGAAAAGTACAGTAGTAAACGCCAGGGCGGTGGTCTATGGGATAAGTATGCCCGGAACCCGAGGGCCGGCTCCTGCCAAAAATAGCTGATCCCTGTACGCCAGCTCTTTTTTTGATTGTTTTTTCTGGCTGCCGGCCGGTCGGAGGCCGCGGAACGCCCGCCAAATCCATTCACCAAACATTTTTTTCAACCCCATTCCACCCAAACTTCCCCATTGTATGGTATCAGTACCTCTACCCGGCCCGGCTGCGCCCGGCAAGCGGCGAAGCCATCTCCCCACGAGCCGCCGGCTGCTCCCCTTTTTCCGGGCCCTGGTCCTCTGCACCGGCCTGCTCTGCATGGCCACCGCGGCGGCCCGGCCCATTTACGTGGACCAGTCCTACACCGGCAGCGCCGAAAACGGCACCCTGGCCAACCCCTACAAAACCATCGGGGCGGCGGCGGCCGTGGCCGGGCCCGGCGACGTGGTGTACGTACGGGCCGGCACGTACCGCGAAACCGTGACCCCGGCCGTGTCGGGCACCACTGGCGCGCCCATCACCTTTCAGCCCTACGAGGGCGAAACCGTCACCATCAGCGGCGCCGACCTGGTGACCGGCTGGTCCCCCGCGGCCGGCCTCGACAATACCTGGGTGGCCGACGTGCCCGCCGGGTTCAACTCCCTCATCGGCCAGAACGAACAGGTGTTCGTGGACGGCGTGATGATCCACCTGGCCCGCTTTCCCAACTTCGGGGACATCACCAACCTCTCCTACCCCATCAAGCTGCGCAGCGACCGGCTGGTGGGCAACCCCGTCCGCACCGGGCTCAAAGACCCCTACGGACGCGACATCTTCGACATTACCTTCGAGGACGACGAACTGCTGACCCAACACGTGGACTGGACCGGCGCCATGATCCAGATGAACGAACTGGCGACCAACCCGGCCCGCAACGCGAGCGGCAACGAGGTGTGGCAGGACCTGTTCTTCCAGCCCAAAAGCTTCCGCGTGATCTCCCACGCGGGCAACCGCATCACCTACCGCAACGACAACGGCGACTTTGCCGGCAACGCGGCCGTGTCGGGCGCGGCCTACTTCCTCTTCGACAAGCAGGACGCCATTGACAGCAACGGCGAATGGTGGCTCGACAAGAGCGTCTCCCCCCACAAGCTCTACGTGCGCACCCCCGACGGCTCCGACCCGGCCGGCCACGAAGTCGAATTCAAGGTGCGCGACTGGGCCTTCAACCTCGACCCGGGCGCCTTCCGCAGCCCCGCCCCCGCCGGCAACGCCCGGAGTTACATCACCGTGAAGGGCTTCAAACTCTTCGCCTGCGGCGTGACCACCGACCGCGACGCGGCCTACGGCGGCGCCACCGACATCCAATACCCCTGGCGCGGGGCCAGCAGCTACGCCGAGAGCCACCACGTGGTGCTCAGCGACCTCGACATCCGGTACGTTTCGCACTTCTACAGCCTGCGCGGCGACAGCTACTTTACCTGGGAACAGACGGGCGGGGTGATCCTGAGCGGCAGCGACCTGGTGATGCAGAACTGCAAGATCGCCTACAGCGCCGGCAACGGCATCACCGTGCTCGGGCGCCGCAACCGGGTGTTCAACAACGTGATCCACGACGTGGGCTACGCCGACGTGGAAACGGGCTTCATCAGCACCGGCACCACGGCCCCCTCTTTCGACCACGAGATCAGCTACAACACGTGCTACAACGCCTCCCGCATGGGCTTCGGCATCCGCAACCTCAAAAACTCGGACCCCGGCAGCCGCATTGCCCGCATCCACCACAACCGGATCAGCAACTACGGCATCCAGGCCATCCAGGACATCGGGGCCATGTACAACGCCTACCAGGACGGCAACAACCTGCGCATTGACCACAACGTCATCCACGGCGACAACGGCCGGCCCATCGGCGCGGGCATCTACATTGACTACGGCAAGGGCTACATCTTCGACCACAACGTGGTGTACGACGCCGGCGCCCCGCTCAAATACAACAACAACGCCACCATCGTCAACAGCTACGCCTACAACAACGTGCTCATTTCCTCCGACAACGGGCCCCGCGGGTACGTCAACGACGGGCCGGGCACCGACGAAGGGCTGGTGCTGCGCAACAACATCACCAACGGCATTTTCAAAACCGGCGGCCGGGCCACCACCAGCAACAACCTGTTCAACGCCCCCGACACGCTGTTCGTGAACGCGGCCGGCGGTGACTACCAGTTGCGCCCCACCGCCGCCGCGGCCATTGACAAGGGCGTGGGCGTGGAGCCCTACAACGACCCCATCGCCGGGGCGGCGCCCGACCTGGGGGCCTTCGAATTCGGCAAACCCGCCCCGGAGGTGGGCAGCATCGGCGCCTACACGCCCGAACTCACGTCCATCAAGGTCACCCCGGACTTCGTGAAACTGCCGATCGGGGCGACCCAGTCGTTTTCGGCGGTTGCCCTCGACCAGTACGAGGGGTACGTGGAACCGCAGCCGGCCTTTGCCTGGAGCGTAGTCGGTAGTGGCAACATCACGCCCGACGCCCTGTACACGGCCCCCGGCACGGCGGGCACCGACACCGTGAAAGCCACGAGCGGCGGCATCAGCGGCCGGGTGGCCGTGCAGGTGCAGGACATTTTCGTGCAGGTCACCCAGGAGAACAACGCCGACCCGGCCGACTTCACGGCGGCCACCACCATCAGCGGCTCCGACTGGGTGCACTTCGGGCGCAACGACCCGGGCGGCACCGACCGCAAGGCCAACGGCGGCGGCCAGATTTTCGGCTACAACACGCTGGGCATCTTCAACCCGGGCGCCAGCCCGCAGAGCACCTACTACGTGTCGCGCCGCCCCATCACCTGGACCGACGGCACCCCCACGGCCAGCAACGTCGGCAACGACGCCATTGCCAAGAGCTGCGTGTTCGTCAACAGCGGCGTGGGCGGCGGCTTCAGCCTCAGCGCCCCGTCGAGCCCCAGCCTGCGCACCCTCACGCTGTACGTGGGCGGCTCCAAAATGGTGGGGGCCGTCACCGTCAAGCTCGACGACGGCAACAGCCAGACGATCCTCTACACCGACACCCTGGGCAAAATCACCCAGGGCGACGTGATCGGCCAGGCCCGCGAGATCGGCCCCTTTGACCGCAGGATCACCATCAACTACCGCACGCCCGAAAAGGCCCGCATCCTGGTGAGCTGGACGATGGCCCAGGCCGAGATCGGCGGCGGCGTGGCGGCCCTCAACGGCGCCACCCTGTCGTTTTCCGATTCGGTGCGGGTGCTCACCAGCGTCCGCGTCACGCCCGATTCGGCGTCGGTGGACCTGGGCCTGACCAAGCCCTTCACGGCCGTCGCCTACGACCAGGACGACGCGCCGCTCAAGGTGCAACCGGCCTTCTCGTGGACCGTTTCGGGCGGCGGCACCATTGACGACGCGGGCACGTTCACGGCCGGCAACGCGGTCGGCGGTCCCTTCGCGGTCACGGCCCGGACCGGCAACGTATCCGACGAGGCCGGGGTGCGCGTGGTGGACCAGGCCGCCAGAATCGTGCGGACGCCGGGCGAACCCCTGCTCGACGGCACGGCCGAGGCCCTCTGGGAAAAAGCGCCCCGCTACGCGCTGGGCAACAACCTGTCGGGCGGCACGGCCCCGCTGGACCCCGCCGACCTGTCGGGCACCTACCGGGCGCTGTACGACACCACCCACCTCTACGTCCTGTTTGAAGTGACCGACGACAACGTGTCGGTGGACGGCGGCCCCTGGTACGACAACGACAGCCCGGAACTTTACATTGACCGGGGCAACAAGAAACGGGAGGGCTACCAGGCCGACGACTTCCAGTGGGCCTTCCTGGCCGACGGCACGGGCATCATCGAATCGAAGCACAACAACACCGCGGGGGCCGCGTACGTGGCCAAACCCACGGCCGGCGGCTACACGCTGGAGATCAAACTGCCGTGGACTGCGCTGGGCGGTTTCCCGGCCAACCGGGCCCTGGGCTTCGACGCCCACGTGAACGATGACGACGCCGGCGGCGGCCGCGACGGCAAGGTTTCCTGGTGGAGCGTGCAGGACAACGTGTGGATTTCCCCCACCCACATGGGCGTCGCCAAGCTGACCGTGCCGGTGACGCCCATTGACACGACGGACTTGCTGCTGTACCTGCCCTTCGACGAAACGACCGGCACGGCCGCGGCCGACCTCTCCGGCAAGGGCAACGCGGGTACGCTGCGGGACGGCGCGGCCTTCGCCCCGGACGGCAAGTTGCAGGGGGCGGTGCGCTTCGGGGGAACCGGCGGGGTGGTCACCGTGGCCCCGAGCCCCACGCTCAACCCGGCGGCGGCCATTACGGTGTCGGCCTGGGTGAACGCCAATGCCTGGACGGGCACCCGGGAAATCCTGGTGAAAGGCGCCAAGCACCAGTACCGGCTGGCGGTGGAGAAAGGGAAGATCCGGTTTTCGCTGAACGGCGTGGGCAGCGTGACCGCAACGGCGCCTTCCCTCCGGGCGTGGCACCTGCTCACGGGCACCTACGACGGATCGGTGCTGAAGCTCTACGTGGACGGCACGCTGGTGGCGGCCACCAGCAAGGCGGGCCGGATCGTGGCTTCGGCGGAAGGGCTGAGCATCGGCTCGCGGAGCGGCACGGCGAACCACTTCGACGGCCTGGTGGACGAGGCCAGAATCTACCGCCGGGCCCTGACGGCCGCCGAGGTGGCACGGTTCGCGTCGCCGGCGGCCCGCCGGGTAGCCGGGTGGGCCGCGGCGGAAGATGACCTGCGGTATTACCCCGTGCCGGCAAGCGACTGGCTGACGGTCACGCATTCCCTGCAAGCCGACGGCCCGGTGCACCTCCGGATCACCGACGTGCTGTCGCGGGAAGTACACGCCGAGACCAAGGCCGGGCGGCAGGGCCGCAACCAGTACCGGGTGCGGGTGGGCCACCTCAAAGACGGGGTGTACCTGCTGCACGTCGGGCGCGACGGCAGACCGGAAGTAAAGCAGATCGTGGTCCGGCACTAACCCTGACCGGACCGCCACCCGGGCGGGAACCGGCAACGAATCCGTACGGCAACGCGGCCGTACGGATTTTTTTATGGCCAGGCCTGGCAGCAGGTCATCCCCCTGCCCCCTTCCCTTGCGCACAAACCGGCCCGCAAGGGGGACCTGTACCCACCGGTGCCGCTGTAAGAGGAATAGCCGGTAACCATATGACCATGAATATTTTGTACTCCGGGAATTCCCGTGGTTATTACCGGAAGTTGCGTTGCGGAGCAGCGTTGACTTGCGGCCGGGAGTTGCCTTGCGGCGGCGCCGGTGGGTACGCAGAACTACGTTCGGTACGTTCGGCTCACGCCTCCGTACCCTTGTGGGTTTGCCCGCGGGTAAGGGAAGGGGGCAGGGGGATGACTCTCTTTCAAATGCTGGCGCGGCTGGCGCAGGCGTCCGTCTGTGCCTTCTCCTCCCAAGCGTCCGCTTGCCAGCCGCCAGGCTTATTTTTGCTGCTTACGGGTTCCAATGCGGTTCCTTGCATTCCTTCCCCCTGTCAAGTGTGTTGAAAAGAGCTTCACCAGTTGAAATGGGCTGAATTTGCAAGGGGCAGGAAGTGGGGCACTTGGTGTGCGAAAGAGGCAAGCGGACGCTTGGGAGGAGAAGGCACAGGCGGACGCCTGCGCCAGCCGCGCCATAGAACAAGGGCCGCAATGCATCTGCTACGCGAAACTCCCGCCCGGCGGGGTGGCCTCTGTAAATAATTTAGATTTTTTCCCGAAAAACACAGTAGTAACCGGCCGGCCCGGGATCATAGGGGTAAAAAAACGCCCTCTACCGTGCCTCACCAACACTACCGGCTGGAAGATTTCATCGGGGATGAAACCTTCCGGCACTGGGTCAACCGGACCGACGCCCTGCACGCGGCCTCCTGGGACGACTGGCTACGGGAGCACCCCGGGCAGGCCGCCCTCGCCGAGCAGGCCGCCGACATCATCCGCGGACTGCACTTCGACAAGCCCCCGCTCGACCCCGCCAAAACGGAGGAAGACTGGGAACGGCTCCGGGCATCGCTGCCGGCGGCGGCACCCGTCCGGCCGCTGCGCCCGGCGTGGTACCGGCTGGCCGCGGCCGTAGCCCTGCTGCTGACGGCCCTCAGCGGCGCCTGGTACCTTGCCTCCCGCCCCGTGGCCTATGCCACCGCGTACGGGCAAAAGGAAACCGTCACCCTGCCCGACGGGTCGCGGGTGACGCTCAACGCCCACTCCCGGCTGGAAGTGCCGCGGCGCTGGGCGGGCGGCCAGGCCCGGGAAGTGTGGCTGGAAGGCGAAGCCTTTTTTGCCGTCACCGAAAAAGCCGCCCCGGGCGGTCCCGTCAAGTTCGTGGTCCACACCCGCGACCTCGACGTGGAAGTGCTCGGCACCGAGTTCAACGTCAAGCAGCGGTCGGCGCAAACCACCGTCACGCTCGAATCGGGCAGCATCCACCTGCGTCCCCACGACCCCCGGCTGGCCCCCCTGCGCCTGCGGCCCGGCGAACAGGCCGAACTCGACGGCGGCCGGCTCGTGCCGCACCGCGTAGCCGACCCGGCCCGGTTCAGCACCTGGAAGCAGGGCCAGCTCGTGCTCGACGGCAAGACCCTGGCCGAAGTCGCCAAAGTGATCGAAGAGACCTACGGCCGCAAGGTCGTGCTGCGGGGGGCCGGCCTGGCCGGGTTGAAACTGAGCGGCACCTACCCCCTCGACAACATGGACATGCTGCTGCGGGCCCTCGCCCTGGCCGCCCAGGTGGAGGTCACCTACGACGACAAGCAGGTCATCTTCGACAACCGGACCGATTGAAAAAGACATTCCATTACCCAAACCTCTTACTCACTCACTATGAAAAAAGCGCAGATACGCCCCCTGAAAACTGCCCTGTGGGCCGGCTTGCTGCTCGTTTGCGCCCACGTGACCCTGCCCGCGCAGGAGGTGGCCTGGGCGGGTCCCGGCGACCGGCTGACCGGCAAAAACCAGGACGGCTCCCCGGAGCGCCGCCTCGCCCTGCCGCAGGCGCTCAAAGGACTGGAACAGAAGTTTGACGTGCGGTTCCTCTACCGCCTCGACGCCGTGGCCGAAAAATACGTGGCCGCCCCGGACCTGGCGGCCGGCACTCTGCCCGACCTGCTGGCGACCCTGCTCAAGCCGCTGGGCCTCGCCTACCAGCAGATTGACCCGACCCATTACGCCATTGTGCGCGACATTGCCCCGCTGAAGGCCAAAGGCCCCACGCTGGCGCAAACCTCGCGGCCCATCGAAAGCACCGGGGCGGTACGGCCCCTTACGTCCATAGGCCGGGTAAGCGTGCCGGTCATCACCATTACCGGCGCCATCACCGACGAAGGGGGCGGCGCGCTGCCCGGCGTGAACGTGGTGCTCAAGGGCACCACCAGCGGCACCACCGCCGACGCCGACGGCCGGTATTCCCTTTCGCTCCCCGACGGCAGCGGCAGCGGCACGCTGGTGTTCTCCTTCATCGGCTTCCGCACCCAGGAAGTGCCCATCGGCAACCGCACCGTGATCAACGTGACGCTGGCCGCCGACGTGGAAGCCCTGGGTGAAGTGGTGGTGGTCGGGTACGGCACCCAGCAGCGCCGCGACCTGACCGGCGCCATCGGCTCCATTTCCGAGAAGGAGATCAAGGCCGTGCCCGTCAATACCTTCCAGCAGGCCTTGCAGGGACGCGTGGCCGGCGTGCAGGTGCAGCAGAGCAACGGCGCGCCGGGCGGCGGCGTGCAGATCCGGGTGCGGGGCGTGGGCTCCATCACCCAGAACAGCGAACCGCTCTACGTCGTGGACGGCATCCCGCTGTACGGCAACGACTTCAACAACGCCCGCCCGATTGCCGGGCAGGCCGGTTCGGGGGATGGCACCAACCCGGGCGGCAGCGTGCTGGCTTCCATCAACCCCAACGACATTGAAGCCATCGAAATCCTCAAGGACGCCTCGGCCACGGCCATTTACGGGTCGCGGGGCGCCAACGGCGTGGTGATCATCACCACCAAGCGGGGCAAGGCCGGCCGCGCCAACGTGACCGTCAACGCCTACTACGGCCTCCAGGAAGTACGCAAGCTGCTGCCCCTGGCCAACGGTTACCAGTTTGCCCGGATGCAGAACGAAGCCCGCCTCAACAACGTGAACGGCGACCGCATCAACGGCCTCTACACCAATCCGTACTCCTTCGGCAAGGGTACCGACTGGCAGGACGAAGTGTTCCGCATCGCCCCCATGCAGAACTACAACGCTTCGATCACGGGGGGCAGCGAAAAAACCCAGTTCGCCCTCTCCGGCGACTACTTCGACCAGCAGGGCATCATCATCAACACGGGGTTCCGGCGCATCTCGGCCCGGGCCAACATTGACCACCAGGCCACCAAGCGGCTGAAGGCCGGCATCAGCCTGGCGCCCAGCTACCAGTACGGCAACATCCTCAACACCGACAACGTGTTCGGGGGCCGGTTGATCGGGGCGTTGCGGGCCCAGCCGACGCTGCCCGTGTACGGTCCCGACGGCACCACCTACGCCGGCATTCCGCCCAACACCGACTTCGGCGAAACCCGCAACGTAGTGGCCGAGTTCAACCGCGACGTGAACGACCTGCGGCGCTTCCGCACCCTGGGCAACCTGTACGGCGAACTCACCCTGCTGCGCGGCCTGACGTTCCGCTCCTCGTTCGGGGGCGACATCATGTACACCAAACAGCAGTACATTGAGCCGATCTACCGGCTGTTCGGCGGGCAGCAGAACCCGACGGTTCGCACCCGGACCAACAACTCGGACTACATCAACTACAACGCCGAACAGCTGCTCACCTACAACGGCACCTTCGGCCAGCGGCACAACCTCAACGCCCTGCTGGGCTTCCAGGCGCAGAGCTTCATCAGTTCGAACATTTTCGGCGACGCCCGCGGGGCCACCAACAATGCCCTCACCACGTACTCCAACAACACGCTCAACCAGTCGTTCGGCGGCGATGCCAACCGGGCGGGCCTGGTGTCGTACTTTGCCCGGGCGTTCTACTCCTTCGACGACCGGTACCTGCTCACGGCCACCATCCGTACCGACGGCTCCTCGCGGTTCGGCCCGGGGCGGCGGTGGGGTACGTTCCCGTCGGGCTCCCTCGGCTGGCGCATTTCCCGCGAACCCTTCATGCAGGGCATCAACGCCATCCAGGACCTCAAATTCCGCGTGAGCTACGGGCTTACCGGCAACCAGGACATCAGCGACTTCCAGTACCTGGCCCGGGCCGAATCCCGCGATTACGTGTTCGGCAACAGCGTGGCCCCGGGCGTGGCACCGTCGAGCTTCGCCAACCCCAACCTGCAATGGGAAGCCCAGAAGCAGTTTGACGTGGGCGTGGACTTTTCGCTGCTGGGCGGCCGGGTGAACGTAACGGCCGACTACTACGTGAAGACCTCCGACGAGCTGCTGCTGAACGTGGAACTGCCCGGCGCGGCCGGCGCTTCGCCCACCATCCTCTTCAACCTGGGGGAAGTGCAGAACCGGGGCTTTGAATTTGACATCCGCACGCAGAACCTGACGGGCGACTTCCGCTGGTCCACGGATTTCAACTTTTCCACCCTCGAAAACAAGATCACCAGCCTGGGCACCAACCCCGGCGGCGGGCGCAACGAATACCTGGGACGCAATTTCTTCATCGCCGGCCAGATCAACAAAACCGTGGAAGGGCGGCCCATCAGCGCCTTCTGGGTGTTCGAGGCCGACGGCATCTACCAGAACTTCGAAGAGATCCAGGCCATGAACCGCGACGGCTCCACCTACCAGGAAGGGCTGCAACCCGGCGACATCCGCTACAAGGACCAGGACGGGAACGGCATCCTCGACGACAAGGACCGCATCTTCGCCGGTTCGCCGTTCCCCAACCTGTTTGGCGGCCTCAACAACACGTTTGAGTACAAAGGCTTCTCGCTGAACGTGTTCGCCAGCTTCTCCTCGGGCAATAAAATTTACAACTCGGGCCGGGCGAACGCCTCGCGGGATGCCTACTGGAACATGGACAACGCCTTCATGAACGCCTGGCGGCCCGACAACACCGACACCGACGTGCCGCGGCTGGCCGGCGGCGGCTCGCATGAGCGCAACACCCGCCCTTCTACGCGTTTCCTGGAAGACGGCTCGTTCATCCGCGTCCGCAACATCAACCTGTCGTACAACCTGCCGGCCGGGCTGTCGCAGCGGCTGCTGCTGCAATCGGCGCGGGTGTACGTGAGCGCCACCAACGCGCTGACCTTTACCCGGTACACGGGCTACGACCCCGAAGTGAACGGCCTGGCGGGCAACCCGCAGAACCAGGGCATTGACCTGATCGGCTACCCGCTGCCCCGCGTGCTGACCATGGGCGTGACGGCCACCTTCTAAACGTGCAATTCATTCCACTCACTTCCCTACTCATGAAACGAAGCCATCAATACATCCTGGCCCTTTTGCTCGCTTCGGCGGTGAGCTGCCAGAAACTGATCGAACCCCAGCCCCAGGGGCTGCTGGCCGCCGACGTGTTCTTCTCCGACGGCCGCGGCGCCCTGGCCGGCGTGAACGGTGCCTACAGCACCCTGTTGCAGACGGGCGCCTACAAGGAGGCCCTCTGGCGCCTCGGCGACATCACCAGCGACGACACCGACGGGGGCGACGGGCAGCTCGAAGACTTTACCTACGACGAGAATTCGGGCATTGTCTCCGACATCTGGAACACCCACTACCGGGGCATTTACCGGTGCAACTACCTCATCTCGCGCATTCCCCAGATCACGTTCGCGCCCACCGACCCGGTGCCGGCCGCGCGGCTGACGGCGGAGGCCAAATTCCTGCGGGGACTGTTTTACTTCAACCTCGCGCGCATCTTCGGGGGTGTGCCGCTCATTACCGGGCGCATTACCCAGCCCGCCGAAGCCGCCGTGCCCCGGGCGACGGCCGACGAGGTGTACGCGCAGATCGAGCAGGACCTGCTCGACGCCATCGAAGGACTCGACCCGGTGACCCGCTACCGGTCCGGCGGCGAAGGCTACGAACTGGGGCGGGCCAGCAAGGGTTCGGCCCAGGCACTGCTGGCCAGGGTGTACCTCACGCGGGAGAACTGGGCCCGGGTGGTGCAGTACACCGGGGAGGTGATCAACAGCGGGGAATACAGCCTGGCGCCCAACTACGCCGATAATTTCACCGCCGGGCTGGGCGCCGAGAACATCCGGGAATCCGTATTCGAGATCCAGTTCAGCAACGCCAGCGAACTCGTGGCGGCGTACACCACCAGCTACATGGCCGTGCCCGAAACCGGCGCCATCACGTCGGGGGGCTACGGCAACAACTACCCCACCGACAACACCAATCCGCCCAACACCCGGGCCATCAACGGCGGCGGGCTGGTGCAGGCCTACGACTCCATTGACAAGCGCAGGCCGGTTTCCATCAGCAATTACAACGGCCGGGTCAACCGTTTCCTGGCCAACAAGTACTTCAACACGGTGGACATTTTCCGCCGGAGCGGGGCCAACTACCCCGTCATCCGTTACTCCGACGTGCTGCTGATGCGGGCCGAAGCCCTCAACCAAATAGGCTTCCAGCCCGACGGAGAAGCCTTCGCCCTGTTGAACCAGGTGCGGACCCGGGCGGGCCTCCCCAACAAAACGGCCAACAATAGCCTGCCGAGGCTGCGCGTGGCAAACCAGGAGCAATTCCGGAACGCCGTTCTGGATGAGCGGCGCGTGGAATTTGCTTTCGAGGGACAACGCTGGTTTGACCTGGTACGCACGGGCCGGGCCATTGACGTGATGATTGCGCAGGGCCGCACCAACATCAACCAAAACAAGCTGCTCTTCCCCATCCCCGCCGGCGAACGGGTCAAAAACGAACTGCTGGACCAGAATCCGGGGTATAATTAGGGGATTGGAGAGCAGGTATTGGGTATTGGGTATTGGGTACTGCCCACTGCCTACTGCTTATTGCCTCCTGCTTATTGCCCACTGTCCACTGCCTTTTGCCCACTGCTTACTGTCATTGATCTGAAAGAACCGCTTTAATCATCCGAACCATGTTTCCAAGCAAAAATACATTCCGCCTCCTGCTGGCCGCGCCGCTGCTCGGGCTGCTGCTGGGGGGCTGCAACCCCACGGGCGTAGACGAGTTTGACGGTGACCCCGGCAAGGCCAAGCTGATGGTCTACAACGTGATGCCCAGCTTCTACGTGTACCAGGGCGTTAACAAGGAAGGCCTGCCGATCACGGTGACCAACGGCCTGCCCCTGTACCTGAACCTGGACGGCGTGCGAACCTTTGCCGGGCCGCTGGGCTACAACAACTACACCGGCTACTTCCCCGTGGAACCGGGCAACCGGGCTTTCCGCGCCGACACGGCCTTCGACGCCTCGACGGCCATTCCCAAACCGTCCGCCCCGGTGGTCAACAGCAACGTCGAACTGGCGGCCGACCGGTTCTACACGCTGTTCGTGGTGGACACGCTGCAAAGCATTGAAACCGTACTCGTGGAAGACGACCTCACGCCGCCCGACCCGGCGAGTGGCCGGGCCAAAGTCCGGTTCGCCCACATGTCGCCCGACGCGCCGGCCGTGGACGTGGCCGTACAGGGCGGCCCGGTGCTGTTCGGCAACCAGTCGTTCAAAGGGGTGACTCCCTTCGTGGAAGTGGACGCCAATTCGTACAACCTCGAAGTACGTCCGGCCGGCACCACCACCGTGGCCCTTCCCCTCAGCAACACCCGCTTCGACGCCGGCAAGATGTACACCGTGGTGGCCGCCGGCCGGCTCAACCCGCAAAAGGACGCTTCGGGCAACAACCGCAACGCCCTGCGCGGCGAAATCCTCATCAACTACTACGTCTATCCGTAAAAAAGGAGACGAGAGACCGGAGGAAGGGAGACGGAAGGAGGTGTACCGGGACGTAAGCGGGGATTCCAGGCAAAGGCGTAAAGAGAATAGCAAATAAACAGAAAGGTCGCGGGAAAGCGTCGCATTGCGGGAAAGCGTCGCATTGCGGCTCCCCTCCTCGGAGGGGCTGGGGGTGGGTTGACCGAAAGGTTACGGGTTATATGGGGATCACTGCGAGGGAGACCCAGGCAATGGAGGCATTCGCACCGGAGCGTATCCGCATAAAGTCGGGCACTGACGTGGGGCAGATCAAAGTAATGCGGTGATCCCCGGGCAACTTGTCTCCTGGAGGCAAACCCACCCCCGACCCCTCCGAGGCTAATCTTGTAGGGAAAAATAAATAGTACGCGTCGTGGGAAAGTGTCGCGTCGCGGCTCCCCTCCTCGGAGGGGCCGGGGGTGGGTTTACCGCCAGCAGAAGCGTTATCCAAGGTTCACCGCACCACCCTGATGGGAATCGTTGACGGCACCATCCTGATGGGGATCACAGTAAGAGAGAACCTGCATAAGCGC
>CADCTQ010000490.1 GCA_902805615.1 uncultured Cytophagales bacterium | reverse complement strand
ACGCCTCAGAACTAGAACTACGTTCGGTACGTTCGGCTCTCGCCTCAGCACTACGTTCGGTACGTTCGGCTCTCGCCTCAGCACTACGTTCGGTACGTTCGGCTCTCGCCTCAGCACTACGTTCGGTACGTTCGGCTCTCGCCTCCGTACCCTTGTGGGTATGCTTGTACGGAAGGGAACCCCAATGGGGGCGACGCAGTCAAGGGGGCAGGGGGATGACTTGCCAAACGTTCTTTTAGCCAAGCCCCTCACTTAGCTGACAGCGCAGTAAACCCTCCCTATCCATTTGCTACTTCACCTGTTTATCCGTTACTCCTTACAGCTTTTCCCCACGCTTCCGTTGACTTGACCGGCAACCCTTGCTATCGCATCCAATGGGCAAGATGACTTATGCATTAAAAATAAATTCATACAATTGTTTTTTATTATTAATGTTAATCATGTTATTGTAAGGGTATTCGGCCAAATACACTTGCAACAACCCGATTCCCCGTGATGCCCTGGAAAGAACAGGCGCATTGCCCCTGATCCGTTTGTGCACCCTAACCCGCTTCACGGGGCGTAGCAGGCAAATCCATAGCCTGCGTACTTCAAGTTTGTTTCATTACTGATCCTTTAGACGCTTCAACCGATGAAAAATTTATTTTCCAATCGCTCCTCTATGAGCGCACTGACGCTATTGCTGATGGCCGGACTATTCGCCTCCGGGGCCTTTTTCGTGGGCTGTAACCGCAGCCCTGGGGAAGCAGCGCCGGGCGGCGTTGCCGACAAAGACATCATTTTGGGCGGCAACACCGCAAACAAATCGGTCACCCTGCGCGAACCGTTACCCCTCGCCGAAGGAATCACGCTGCCCATTGGCACTGTTCTAAGCAAAGCGGAAGATGACCCGTACTCCTTCGTGTACCAACTGCCGAAAGGTTACAAGCTAACGGGCCGGACCGTTGGCACCAACAACAAGCCGGGCACTCCGGTTTCAACCACTTACGGCAGCGTGACCTGCTCCTGCACGTCCGGCACCGGGTGCAGCCCGTACGTAGCCAGCCTCGGCGGGCAAACCACGGTGGGTTGCAACCTGGGAAGCCGCTGTACCGAATGCACCAAAAAAGTATCCGCCCTGGTTGCTCCGGCCGGTAGCGGCGACGGTATGGTTTTTCCTGCCCTTGGGGATAAAACGGAAATAAAAACGGAAATAGTGGAAGCCGACCTGGTCAACTTCAACCTGGGCATTTCGTTCGTAACCAACCCCGAAATGAAAGCGGCTACGACTTCTCCCACGGAAGCATTCCTGGAGTTGCCGGAAGTGCAGGCTGCCCTGCAACAGTTCATGACCGGGCACCAGCAAAGCAACCTGCCGCAGGTGTACCGGGCAAAAACCTATGCCGAACTCCCGGACAACTACGTGATTGCCGCCATGAGCCTCTACGGAAAACTCATCCTGGCGCCCATTGACCGCGACCTCAATGATATGCTGGGCAACAAATTTTTCAATGACTACGTCTTCGAAAAGTCAGAAGCGAAAAACGGAAGGGTAGCCGGCTACACCTGTAGCTGCGATTCCGGCGGGTCGGGCTGCACCTACGGCACCAAAAGCATCGTACTGGTTGGCTCGGTCAACTATTGCAACGCCACCGTGTGCCGCGTGTGCACCCTAAGGTGGTAAACGGCGTATAAGGGAACAGCTATCCTGTCTTCTTCCGCATGTTCCGACCCCTGGTTACCCTGCCCCCATCCGGGCAAATCGTCACGTTCTCCGTTTTTCACTACCCGCCCAAAAACCGTTTCTGGGCCCTGTCGCAGATGGGGCTGGCGCCAAGGCAACTGCGCTCGGTGCCCGGGCTCACCTTTGCCAAGCTGATGGGCAGCGGCCGGGGCAACTTCGGCCTGATGCCCGACTGGGGCCGGTACGCCCTGCTGGGGGTGTGGGACACGGATGCCGCCGCCGACGCCTTTTTCGCGTCCGGGCTGATGGATACCTTCCGCCGGCGGGCCGCCGAAGTGTGGTCGGTGAAAATGCTGCCGCTCCGCACGCACGGCCAATGGGACGGCGTCCAACCGTTCGCGCCGCACGCCCTGGCGCCCCCGCCCGGCTTGCCGGTGGCCGTACTCACCCGGGCCAGCATCCGGCCGGGGGCCCTGGTGGACTTCTGGCGGCACGTGCCGCAGGCCAGCCAAAACCTGTACCGTTCGGACGCCTTGCTCTACTCGGTGGGGGTGGGCGAAAAACCCCTGGTGCAGCAGGCCACCGTGAGCTTCTGGCGCGACGCCGGGGCGCTGGAAGGGTTTGCCTACCGGCAGTCGGGCCACAAGGAGATCGTGCGCCGCACCCGGGAACGGAAGTGGTACTCGGAAGAGTTGTTTGCCCGCTTCGTGCCGGTTGCCACCGAAGGCACCTGCGGCGGCAAGGACCTGCTGGCCGCGTACGGACCGGCCGGGAGAGGCGCAGTCCGCCCCGAACGGGCCGGTTAACTTTCCTCCGTGAGCAGGTAGTCCGTCAGCGGTTCAATGGCCTTGGTACGTTCGTTGAAAAGCTTCCACTCGAATTCTTTGCCCAGGCCCCTGAGTTCCAGCTTGTAGTCAACGCCATCAATGACAATTCCGGTTTCCCTCATGGAGTCGGGCAGCGGCGTGAGTTCGATGCGGGAGATGATGCCGGTGAGTTTGCGGCTTTCGGAGTAGCCGAGCCGCCGGTGGGTCTGGGTGATCCGCAGGCGGTCGAGGTTGTAGATTTTGAGGTGGTACCGCCGGAAGTCGTAGCCGCAATCCCATTCCCGGCGGAGCAGCGTGAGCCCGCCGTGCGGTTCGCGGAGGACGGCAATGGTAAACCAGCTTTGGAAAGAGGGCAATACGCCGAACCGGACCCAGAGGTCGGCTTGCAGGATGCCGGGTGCCGGGAACAACTCGTGCCGGGCCCGTTCGTAAAGCAGCCAGAGGTTGTTGGTGAACCTTTCCATCAAAAAAGGGGACCCGCGGGCATGGAGCGTTGTTGATTTCTCGTGGTTCGTTGCTCGACAATCATCATTCAACCGCCGTTTCCGGGCCGGTACGCATCTGCCTGATCCAACCCCGAACCCTCAACCCACCCAAAATCACCCGTCGTTGCGGCTTCCCGAACGGACCGGCGCCTTGGGTTTGTAGGCCGTGGCTTCGTACTTGCGGGGGGCGTACAGGAACCCGAACGCCTCGCCGCCCACCTTTTCGGAACACTTGTGGTGCACCTTGTGCGCCCGGATCAGCCGGCGCAGGTACCGGTTTTTGGCCCGGAACCCCGTCTTGATGCGCTGGTGCACGATCACGTCGTGGAAAAGTACGTAAAAAATGCCGTACGCCGTAATGCCCGCGCCCACCCAGGCCAGGAAGCGCAGCGATGCGTGCTCCAGGCCGATCATCAGGCCGACCGCCGCCGGCACGCCGAACAGCAGCCCGAACAGGTCGTTTTTCTCGAAAATGCCTTCGTAAGGCGCGTGGTGCGACTTGTGCCACGACCACATGAAGCCGTGCATGACGTACTTGTGCACAAACCAGGCAAACCCTTCCATGAAGAGGAAGGTCCCCACAAAAATCAATACGTTCACCCAGAGCGGAAACATCTTTACAATATTGAATGAAACAATGACTGAATCATTGCGTGGAAGACCTCTTGCATTGCGGACTGATCCGGTGAATGGCTAATCCGGCAATTCAATGCTTCCATGATTCAATCCTTAGTACGTGAGCAACTGGTCCCGGACGGTTTCCATCAGCCACATGGGCGTGGAGGTGGCGCCGCAAATGCCCACCCGGTCGCCGGGGCTGAACCACTCGGCCCGCAGGTCGTCCACCTTTGAAACGAAGTGCGTGTGGGGATTGGTTTCACGGCACACGTTGTAGAGCACCTTGCCGTTGGACGACTTGGAGCCCGACACGAAGATGATCTTGTCGAACTGCCGGGCAAACACCCGCAGCTCCTTGTCGCGGTTGGATACCTGGCGGCAGATGGTGTCGTTGGCGGCTACCTGCACGCCGGCTTCGGCCAGCTTATTGGTGATCTCGTAAAACTTGTCGGTGCTTTTGGTGGTCTGGCTGTACAGCGTAAGCTGGCGGGGCAGGCTTGTCAGGTCGAGTTCTTCGAGGCCCTGGAACACCACGGCCTGGTTGTCGGTCTGCCCGAGCAGCCCCACCACCTCGGCGTGGCCGTGCTTGCCGTAGATGTAGATCTTCTCGTCCTTGTCGTACGAATTTTTGATCCGGTTCTGGAGTTTGAGCACCACCGGGCAGGAGGCATCAATGAGTTCGATGTTGTTGCGCAGGGCCAGCTGGTAGGTGGAAGGCGGCTCGCCGTGGGCCCGGATGAGCACCTGTTCGTCGCGCAGGTGCACCAGTTCCTCGTGGTTAATGACCCGCAGGCCCTTCTTTTCGAGGCGCTTCACCTCCTCGTCGTTGTGCACGATGTCGCCCAGGCAATAGAGGTAGCCCCTTTCGTCCAGTATTTCCTCCGCCATTTCGATGGCGTAGACGACCCCAAAGCAGAAGCCCGAACTTTGGTCAATCGTAACGTGAAGATCCAGCATACAGGTATAACCAGCAATAGGTGGAAAAGTTTAGGGATCTCTTGCATTTACGAGGTACTCCGGAGGCTGCTCCGTATTTCTCCGGGGCGCAGGGGGCCCCGTTCGTATTTAGCGGCCGGCGCTCTTCAGCCAATCATCCGCCGGAAGATCATTCCAATCCTGCTCATTCCGGTATGTTTTTCAACGAACCATCCGGCGAGGCATCATTCAAATCATTGCCATCGTGGTATAATTTAGCCAGTAAAGCGAATAATTGCAAATAAGCGGGTAGGTTTGTTGCCCCAGTCCCCACTTCCCCACCGTGAGCCACCCGTTACTGGCCGTAGAACGCGTTTCCAAAACCTACCCCGGCGGCGGGTCAGCCGCGCTGCACGACGTTTCCCTGCACCTGGCGCCGGGGGAACTGCTGGCCCTGACGGGGGAGAGCGGCAGCGGCAAAACCACCCTGCTCCGGCTGGTTGCCGGGCTGGAAGAGCCCGACGCCGGCACGGTTTTCCTCAACGGCCGGCGCGTGGAAGGCCCGGCGGGCAAACTCATTGCGGGCCACCCCGACATCCGGGTCGTCTTCCAGGATTTCCGGCTGTTTCCCAACGTGTCGGTGGCCGAGAACCTGCGGCACGCACTGCGGCAGTACGACGCGGCCTACCGCGACCGGCGGCTCCGCGAAATGCTGGCCCTGGCCAAGCTCGAAAGCCTGAAAGACCGCCTGCCCCGCCAGTTGTCGGGCGGGGAGCAGCAACGGGCGGCGCTGGCCCGGGCCCTGGCCGACGAGCCGGCCCTGCTGCTCATGGACGAACCCTTCAGCAACCTCGACCCGGCCCTGCGCCGCGACCTCCGGGGGGAAATCGGCGCCATGCTGGCCGGCAGCGGCTGCGGGGTGATCCTGGTCACCCACGAGCCGGCCGACGCCCTTTCGATGGCCGGCCGGGTGGTGCTGCTCCGGGCGGGGCGGGTGCTGCAAAGCGGCTCCCCCCGCGACCTCTACCGCCGCCCCGAAACGGCCTACGCGGCCCGTTTCTTCGGCCCGGCCAACCTGGTGCCCACCGGCGACCTGCTGCCCCTGCTCGAAGGGTCGGCGGCGGGGCGGCTCCTGGCAACCCAGCTTTCCCCATTGGTCGGACGAACCCTCTGCCTCCGGCCCGAACACCTGTTGCCCTCCCCTGCCGCCGACGCCCACCTGGGCGGCACCGTGCAGGCGGTCAGTTTCTACGGCGCCTACGAGGAGGCCACCGTTGCCCTGAAAGCGGGCTTGTCCCTGCGGGTCCACGTGCCCGTGGGCCACTGGCAACCGGGGCAACCGGCCTGGCTGCGGCTGCGGGAATCTGCCTGGCACCTGCTGGCAGTGTAAAAGAACCGAACCGCAAAGGGCGCAAAGAAACAGAAGGGTCGCTTGGCGGGAAAGGGTCGCGTCGCGGCTCCCCTCCTCGGAGGGGTTAGGGGGTGGGTTTACCGCCAGGCTACGGTTTATAGAGGGATCATTGCATCACCTCAAGTCTATCTTCTACGCTGCTACTCCTCCTGAATGGTTTTCACCTTGAAAACAATGTAATGCAATGATCCCGATGTAACTTGTCTCCTGGCGGTAAACCCACCCCCGGCCCCTCCGAGGAGGGGAGCCGCGACGCGACCCTTTCCCGCCAAGCGATACTTTCCCGCCAAGCGATACTTCTGTTTCTTTGCGCCCTTCGCGTTCCCCCTTGCGATGCTTGCGGTTCAGTGCTTCGCAGGAAGCATCGGAAATAAAAAAGGGCTACGTCCTTTCGGTGCGTAGCCCCCATTCATCACCCCACAAATCCCGGCCTACTATCAGTGATTGTCGTGCCCCTTGCCCAAAGAGTCCTTAGGGGTAGTAGTGGTCGTTTTGGTTTGGGACGTTTTGGTTTTGGTCGTCGTGCCCGTCGGGGTGGTTTCGGTGCCCGAAGCGTCGCCGCGGTTGTCGCTGCTGCTGTTGTGCTGGTTGCCATTGTGGAGCGTGCCGCTGCTGTTGTCCTGGCTGTTGCCCGAAGCGCCCGACGAGGAACTGCCCGAAGTACCCGAGCCGCTGGTGGTGCCGCCCTGCGTACCCGACCCCTTGCTGCCCGAAGTGCTGCTGCCGGAAGTGCCGCCCTGCGTGGGGGCGCTGTGTACCCCGTTGCCGTACTTCTGGTTGTTGCTGCGCACCGTATCCTGTTCGCCGGCCTGCTGACCGGTGGTGGCCGGGTCGTTGGGCGTGGCCGGCGTGCTCATCTCGGTGGTGGTGTTGGCGCCACCGGTGGTGCCCGAAGTGCTGCCGGAACTGTTCATCGAGCCCGACGAACTGCCCGAGCCGCCCGTGGTACCCGAGGAGCTGCCCGAAGAACTACCGGACGAACTGCTCGTGTCGCTCAGGGAGCCGGCGTCGTTGGTGTTGCCGTTGCCCACGCCGTCGGTATTGCCCGTGCCGTACGTGCCCGAGTTGCCAGCCGCGCCGGCCTGCGACGACGTGCCCTGGTTGCAGGAATATAAGAAAGTCAGGCCCACCGTTGCCACCGCCAGGGTTCCCTTGGCGGCCAGTGCGGCCAGTTGTTTGAAGATCGGAGTCATATGCATATGATTTGAAACGTTGAGGAAATGGAGCGTATGCGTCGTATTCTGCCCGCATCAGCGCTTTAAGAACTACTGTTTGTTGTCGGGTACGTGCGGATTGCCCTTGTCGTTGGGCGAGCCCGAAGTCCCGCCGGTGGTGCCGTCGCTGCTGCCGGTAGACCCGGGGGTGCCAATGCTGAGGGTATCGCCCTTGGTGGAGGGGTTGGCAGTAGCCGACGTGTTGATGGTATCACTGCCGCCTTCCCGGCCGTTGAGGCCGTAGTTCATGGAGTCGGACGGCGTGACGGCCGGCACGTTCTGTTCGGCATCGGCTTCGGCGCCGTTGCCTTGCTCCCCGCTCCCGCCGCAGGCGTACAACAGGGTACCCGCCAGCGTGAGGCCCATGAAAGCCCCACGGGCCATTGTATTTCTGATGGATGTCGTTTTCATCTTTTCGTAGTGGTTGCGAAGAAGCAAAACCCCGGGTACGGACCCTGGCGGCTGTTGCCTCTTCCGTAATTAATAAATACAATTATGCCCAGTGAATACTGGACTTACTTCCCTAAGTATGAGCGTTACTACGTGAATAAACCCGGTGGGATGCACCCTTAAATTATATTCCGGGCAAAATCCGTATTACTACGTACGGCCCAGCGGCCGTTTCGCCCCCATGCCGCGGCAGGATGGGTACCGAAAACCCGTCCGGCGGGGTATCAGCGCGGGCCGGGTTGCGACAAATACGGGAAAGAAACCGGGGCCGGGCGGAGAAATTTACAATTCTTCCGTAAGATTGCATCCGTGCATGGGGATACCTAACCGCCTCACTTGGGTGCATTTGCACCGAAAAAGCAGAATCAGGTGCCGGGAAGCTGTTACCCAAAACACAAATTTTTGCGCAAACTTCAGCCAAATTTCGGGAAACACGTAAACAGCCACGAAAGCAGAAAGACAGCCATCCATGATCCGCTTACTATTAGCCGATGATTTTCCAATGATGCGGGAGGGCGTAAAGGCATTGCTTGCCGACGACCCCGCGGTAGAAGTGGTGGGTGAGGCCGCCCACTTGGGGGAGGTGCCCACGCTGGCCGGCCACGCCCGGGCCGACGTACTGCTGCTGGGTACCGATGCCCCCGACAAAGGGACCGTGCACCTGGTTCGCGACCTGAGCGGAATGCCCGCGGCGGCAAAAATCCTGGTGTGCTCCCGGTCGGAGCAGGAAAGCGACATTCTGCAACTGCTCGATGCGGGGGCGCACGGCTACGTGCTCCGCAACACCGAGCCGGAAGAACTCCGGTTCGCCATCCACTCATTAGCCAAAGGGAATCCCTATATTTGCTCCAAAATCACCCTGAACTTACTGCGGACCCTGAGCAACGAGGCCCCCGGACCCGCCCGGCTCGCCGGGAAGCGTCCCGACAACCTGTCGCGGCGCGAGATGGAAGTCCTGGGCCTGATTGCGCAGGGGTTTACCAACGCCCAGATTGCCGACAAGCTGTTCACCAGCAAACGTACCATCGAAACGCACCGGCAAAACCTGCTCGAAAAGACCAATTCGAGCAATACCGCTACGCTGATCCGCTACGCAGTACTCCGGGGGCTGATTCAATAATGAGACCTTAACCCAATCTATACTGAATGCAAGAATCTATACCCTACATGCGGGCTGCCATTGAGCAGGCCCGGCAGGGAGGAACTCCCTTTGGCTGCGTGATCGTCAAAAAAGACGCCGTGGTGGTGTCGGCCCACAACACGGTGGCCCAGGACTTCGACGTGACGGCCCACGCCGAGATCAACGCCCTGCGCAAACTGCACGCCCAGAAAAAGCGGGTGGACCTGTCGGGCTACGTGCTCTACACCACCTGCGAACCCTGCCCCATGTGCATGTCGGCCATCCTCTACGCGGGCATCACCACGGTGGTGTACGGGGCTTCCATCAGCCAGGCCCGGCAGTACGTGCCGCAGATCGAAATCGCCTCCCACGACCTGACGGCCAAAAGCCCCCGCAAAGCCCTCATCATCCCCGGCAT
>CADCTQ010000489.1 GCA_902805615.1 uncultured Cytophagales bacterium | reverse complement strand
TGTGCGAAAAGTGGTCAGTGAGACACTGACCACGGCAGCAAAAGACGCGAACAACGGCACGGAACAACCTCCATCAAGATCCGCACGCCGCCGTCAGTGTCCGCCGCCGTCAGTGTCTCACTGACGGCTCGGGATGGTCTTTCAGGCAGGTTCCACAAAAGTGTCCTAATCGTGGTGCAAAAAGGAGGGGAACTCGACGGATACGGCTGCGTGGCAAGGACAAATGCACGTCACGGCCTGCTTGTTCGGTCAGTGCGGCGCATGGGTACGGCTCCCCTCCTTTTTCCAAGGAGGGGCCGGGGGTGGTTCCAGCTAATGACTTTCTGCTTATCGAACTGAATTTCGTTGATTCTCAATCAATACCCATTTAACCCGCATGAAATACGCCCCTCCCCTGCTCCTGGTATTCGCTGCCCTCCTCTGCCTGTCGCCGGCCCCGCCGCCCGCCGGGGGCTGGGTCAGCCTCTTCAACGGCAAAGACCTCAAAAACTGGGACGTCAAAATCGCCAAACACGCCCTCAACGAGAACTACGGCAACACCTTCCGGGTGGAAAACGGCGTGCTGAAGGTAGCCTACGAAGGGTATTCCGACTTTGCCGACCAGTACGGGCACCTGTTTTACCGGCAGAAATTCTCGCACTACCTGCTGTCCGTCGAATACCGGTTCACGGGGCAGCAGGTGAAAGGCGGTCCCGGCTGGGCCGTGCGCAACAGCGGCGTCATGTTCCACGCGCAGCCGGCCGCCGCCCTGGGGCGCAACCAGGACTTTCCCATTTCCATCGAAGCGCAGTTCCTGGGCGGCAACGGCAAAGACCCGCGGACCACGCTGAACCTCTGCACGCCGGGCACGCACGTGGTGCTGAACGGGAAGCTGTTTACGCCCCACTGCGTGGATTCGAAGTCCAAAACCTACCACGGCGACCGGTGGGTGCGGGCCTCACTCCTCGTGCTGGGCGACTCGCTGATCCGGCACATCGTGGAAGGCGATACGGTACTGACCTACGCCAAACCGCAGGTCGGCGGCGAACACGTGAGCGGCCACGACCCGAAGCACAAGCGCGACGGCCAGCCCCTGAAGGAAGGCTACATTGCCCTGCAAAGCGAAAGCCACCCCATCGAATTCCGCACCGTACAACTCCTGGACCTGGCCCCCTACGCCAAAGACCGCAAGAAACTGGCGGCGGTGCTGCGGCGGTCTGAACCTTGAATGTCTGAACCTTGATGTGCCTGATGAAAAGATGACCATGATGGGGTGAACCTTGGAATACGGGATGAAAAGATAACCGGGGCGCGCATCAGAATGAGTACAAGGATTATAAGATGAGGGGATGAACAGGAGTACGACGTGCGCACTCTCGTTCATCCCCTCCTTGTAAATCCCGCCCCCGCTTATCCTTTCATCAAGACCATCAACGTCCGGACCATCAAGTACATCCTTTCATCAAGCAAATCAAGGTTCAGACTACAATCTCGCCGACAGGCTGATGAAGTAGTAGCCGCCGTTGAAGCCGAACTGAGAGACGTTGCGGCTGTAGACGAACCGCCCGAAAGAGGAGTTGTCCACGGAGGCAGGACTGTCGGGCCTGGGATACTGGGTTACCCGCAACGGGTCGGGGTAGACGTCGAACAGGTTGTTGGCCCCCACGGTCAGTTGGAGGACGCGGTTGACCTGGTAGTTGAGGCTCAGGTCCGTGACGACCTTGGCGCGGAAGCTTTCATCCAACGCTTCGGTGTTCGGATCAAATGACTTCGTTTCACCGAACCGCGTTACCCGGAGGTTGCCGCCGAACTTGCCGCCGCGGTACAAGGCGCCCAACGTAAACTTACTGCGTGGCTGCGCCCATTCGAGGCGGCCTTCCTCCTGCCGGTTGAACAGGGTAGCCCCGAAAACATCCGCGGACAGGGTAGTGGAGCCTTTGGGTTCGCCCCGCACTTCCGTTTCGTTGACGTTGCCGGCCAGCGATAAGGTAAGCGTGCCGGGACCAAGGCGGTAGTCGCTCGAAGCCACTATGTCAATGCCCCGGGTGCGGGTATTGACGGCGTTGGTGAAGAAAACGGCGGCCTGCACGTCCTGCTGACCTGCCGCATCGAGAATCTGGGTTACCTGCTGGCCGGCCGCCGAAGTACCCCGCTGGAACTGCCCCGTCAACACGATGCGGTCCTTGATGTCAATCTGGTAGGCATCCACCGTAATGCTCAGGTTGGACAGCGGCTGGGACGTGACGCCCAGGCTGTAGTTGGTGGACTTTTCGGCCGTGAGCGAAGGAATGCCGAAGGCCCCGGCCACCGCGCTGTTGTTGGGGAAGGTCCCCTGCTGGCGCGGCTGCAAACCCTGGCCTTCCACCGAAACGAACACGGTAGCAATGGAACTGAAGTACCGCTGGTGAATGGAAGGGGCGCGGAAGCCGTTGGCAATCGTGCCGCGCAGCGAAAAGAAATCGGCAAACTTGTACCGGGCACTCAATTTACCCGCCAGGTTGCCGCCGAAGTCACTGTAGTTTTCGTAACGGCCCGCCGCGTTGATCAGCAAGTTGTCGGTCAGGTCGGTTTCCACGTCCACGTAGGCCCCCAGCACGTTCCGGTTGGCGTTCACCTCGTTGTCAGGTTGGAAACCCGGAAACACCTGGGCGCCCCCGGCGCGGCCCGACGCCGGATCATAATTGCGGTAAGAGGCTTCTTCGCCCGGCTGGATCTGGTAATTGTCGAGCCGGAAAGACAGGCCTGAAGCCACGTTGAAAGACTTCAGGCCGAGCTGCGCACCGAAGTCCTTGGATACCCCAAAGTCGGAAGTATTCTGGTTGAATTTGATGGTGCCGGCGTAGAATTCCGTCTGGGCACCGGCCCCGTCGGCAAACTGTGAAGCATTGTTTGAATTCTCCACGTCGTAGCGGAACGAGTTGCCCCCGAACACGTTGGAAAGGTCCCAGCGCCACCCGCCGCCGAATTCGCCGCCGATGCCAACTGTCGCCGAACGGTCCCAGATGGTGGAATGAATCTCGGGCAGAAAGCCGTTGGGGTACAGATCGGCAATTACCTGGCTCGTCTGGGAGGGGTACCGGTAAAAGCCGGCCGCCTGCCCTTTTCGGTGGTTCAGTACGCCCGAGAAGTAGGCTTCCACATTGGGCGCCAGTTTGTAATTGCCGTTGATCATCCCGCCGAAGTTGTTGACGGCCGAGTTGCCGATCTGCATGTTGTCTTCCAGGCTAAAGCCGTTCTCGGCAATGAGGGCGCGGTCCCGTTCGTAGAGCGTCTGTCGCCGGGTAAGCCACGCCTCCTCCGTCTCGCCGGCGGCAGTATTGCGGTTTACGTTCCAGTTGGTGTACACGGGACCGGTGTAGGTGCCGGCGCGGTTGGTGCCCTGCCGGAGGCGGATGTCGGCGGCCACGCCAAGCACCCCGCGGTCGCCCAGTTTGATGCCGTGGTAGAGGCCCAGTTGCGCGTTGCCACCGTCGCCCTCGTAGAATTGCCCCAGGTGCAGGTTGGCCGTGGTGCCGGTGTCTTTCTTGAGCACCACGTTGACCACGCCCGAGATGGCATCCGAGCCGTACTGCGACGAGGCGCCTTCCCGCAGCACTTCGATGCGTTCGATGGCCGCCGTCGGGATCGTGTTGAGGTCGGTGCCCACCGAGCCGCGGCCCACCGTGCCGTTCACGTTGATGAGGGCCTGGTTGTGGCGGCGCTTGCCGTTGAGCAGCACCAGCACCTGGTCGGGTCCCAGGCCGCGGAGCGTGGCCGGGTCAATGTGGTCGGTGCCGTCGGCCACCGTCTGCCGGGCCGAGTTGAAGGAAGGCGCCACCAGGTTGATCATCTGCGTGGGTTCGATCTGGCCCGTGGCCTGCAACTCGCGGCTGCTGATGATGTCCACGGGGGCCACGGTCTCCACGCTGGAGCGGATCTGCGTGGACCGGGAGCCGACCACCACCACGTCGGTGAGGGACTGCACGTTTTCGGCCAGTTGGATGTTGAGCGTCTCGTCGGCGCTGCCGATGGTCACCTGGCGGGTGAGGGTGGTAAAGCCGATGAAGGAGAACTGGATGGTGTAAGAGCCGGGCCGGAGCGGCAGGCTGTAGTTGCCCGCGTTGTCGGTGCTCACGCCCTGCGTGGTGCCGGCCACGGCGACGGCCACCCCGGGCAGGGCGCTCCCCGACTGGGCGTCGGTCACGCGCCCCCGCAGGTTCTGGGCCAGGCCGGGCAGGGCCGTCGTCAGCAGCAGCAATGCCTGCCAAAAGATCATCTGGTATTTTTTCGTCATGGTCATAAGGGATTGAACCACTATATTATGCAATCGGCGGGGTTTTGACAATTCGGGCGGCTCACCGGAAAAAATGTTTGCCACGGCGGGAGAATGTCACGCAAAGGCGCTTCAGCAGCGCAAAAGGCGCAAAAGCGGAGGGCAGCGGGAGCGGGTACGCACAAAAAAACCGCAAAGGGCGCAAGGAGAAGAGGGTCTTCCTGGCGTCATTTGCGGGGAGTACGGGTTGCCGGCCTGCACCGCCCCGGGTAAGGGACGGCGAAAACGGGGCGGCGGCTAGAGGGTCTGGCTCAGTTGGGGCAGGCCGTTGACCAGCTTGATGGTGGACAGCAGCTGCTCAGGCTCAATGGGCTTGGTGATGTAGCAGGTGGCGTCCAGCAAAAAGGTGCGGCTGATGTCCTTCTCGTGTTCGGAGGAAGTGAGCACCACCACCGGCACGCGCTTGAGGGCGGGGTATTGCCGGATTTCTTCGAGCACCTCCAGGCCGTCCTTGATGGGAAGCTTGAGGTCCAGCAGGATCACGTGGGGCGTGGTAGCCGACTCGTAGGGGGCCCTTTTGAGCAGGTAGTTGGTGGCTTTCACGCCGTCTTCCACTACGTGCAGTTCCACCGGGAAGTCCGATTCCTTCAGGGCTTCTTTCGCCAGGTAAATGTCGGCCGGATTGTCTTCAACCAGCAGGATCTGGATCATGTTCATACGTAAATTTACTCTTTTTTTTCTACAGTTGACTGCACCCTTTTCCCCGTTCACGACCAACCGTTTTTTTTACCCGGCCCCGCCCCGCATCTTCGAACCAGGGCGAACGGAAACCCGCTCCATCCACCTTTTCAACGACTCAAACCATCCTTATGTTTACGCTCATTCAACTCGCGGCCGGTGCGCTTGCCATGATTACCGGCGAGGGCCTGCTGCGGGACGACTACCCGCCCCGGCCGGCGGCCGCCCCCCGGGTGCAGGCGGCACCCTTCCCCCAGGATTCGAGCCGCCGGCGCGTTGCCCAGCACACCTACAGCCACACGGAGCGGAACGGCTCCAACGCCACCGAGATCAGCTACCGCGGCAAGATCACCTTTACCGACGACGAACGGGACATCAAAAGCATTTCGCCCGGGGGCTTTTTCAAATTCAGCAAAACCACTTTCGGCAACACCCGCAGCGTGCTCCTCGAGAGTTCGGGCGACGGCGTGCTCACGCGCACCTACCACGCCGGCCGCCAGGAGCAGCCCTACGAACCGGAAGGCCGCAAGTGGCTGGCCGACATGCTGCCCGAAATCATTGCCTCCTCGGGCATCGGGGCGGAGGAACGCGTGCGGCGCATCTACGCCAAAAAGGGCGTGAACGGCGTGCTGGAAACCATTGACGACATTGACAACGACCACGCCCGGAGCATCTACCTCGGCTACCTGATGGAACAGCCCAACCTGGCCGAAAAAGACCGGCTGACGGTCCTCGAAAAAGTGACCGGGATCGGCTCCGACCACGAAAAGGCCAACCTGCTGCGCCGGGTGAGCAGCGCCTACCTCAAGGGCAGCCAGACGAGCCAGGCGTACATCCGGGTAGCGTCCTCCATCGGGTCGGACCACGAAAAGAGCCAGTTGTTCCGGCACTTGCTGGGCAGCCTCTCGCTCAACGAAGCCAACACCGCCGCCGTCACCAAGGCCGTCGCCTCCATCGGTTCCGACCACGAGAAGGCGGGGGTGGTCCGGTTCCTGCTCGGGCAGAACAAGCTGGACGGGGCGGGCCTCCAGCAAGTGCTGCCGGTGATCGGCTCCATCGGCTCCGACCACGAAAAGGCCGGGGTGCTGCGGGCCCTGCTGGGCAACCAGGCGCTGACGGGCACCCACTTCAAAACGCTGACCGGCCTCATTGACCGGCTGGGCTCCGACCACGAGAAGAGCGGCGTGGTCACTCACCTGGTGAATACCAACCAGCCCCTGGTGGAGAAGCACTTCGGCGACGTGCTGGGGCTGGTGACGCGCATTTCGTCGGACCACGAAAAAGGCCGGTCCCTGGCGGCCCTGCTCGCCAAAACGCGGCCCGACGACAAGCAGTACGTGCAGGTGCTGGCGGCCCTGCCTTCCATCGGTTCGGACCACGAAAAGGGCCAGTTGCTGACCCGCCTCGCCAAGACGATCCCCCGGGGCAACGCTACAGTGATGGAAGCCTACAGAAAGGCCGCTAAATCCATCGGTTCCGACCACGAGTACCGCCGCGCCATGGAAGCCATAGAATAGAATACCGGGCTTACGCAGCCGCTTGGGTAGCAACTGGGTAGCAATATGGATGACAGCGAAAGCCCCGGAGGGGCGTGCTGTTCCTAGCGAGGACCATCCAATCAGACACAAGCTCCGGAGGAGCGTCCTGTTCAAATGTTTAAGAATAACAGTTCGCTCCTACGGAGCGCTTGCCGAGGGGGTAATGCCGTGTACTAGGAACAGGGCGTCCCTCCGGGACTTTCCCAACGACAACGTGCCCACCGGTCATCACTACAATGCTGAACCGGGAGTGGCGGTGATTGGACCGTTCATGCCTTCAATCCTGCTGTCATTCAATATTTTAATTGGATGTTATCCTTTTATGTGTTTACTTCAAAGTTTACTTCCACTGGGTTACCTGGGTGGGGCGTCTCACATGGACTGTTTTTCAGTGTAATGCCTTCCGCAAAGGATATGCGCCAAACGATCAGAAAAATAGCGTTGCTCCTGCTGGTGAGCACCCTGGCCGGGGGGTTGTTTTACGCCTACCTCGCCTACGGTGCCGCCGGGTCGTTGCCGGTCCGCTGGTACGCCTCGCCGCTGTACGCGTGGAGCTGGCTGGCGGCCGTACTCACGGGGGCGGCCCTGTACGCCTACGGCGCCTGGCTGCACCGCCGCCTGGACTGGCAGGGCAACGTGGGGCTGCCGCTGCTGGCGAGCTTCACGGGCAACGCCCTGGTGGCGCTGCTGGTGCCGGCCCTCTGCCTGGTGGCCTGTTCGGCAGTGGCCCACGGCCGTCCCGACGTGCGGCCCCTGCTGGCCGCGCATTCCGAAGTCACCCTGAAGTGGTTGATCCTGACCGGCTTTGCCGTGTTCGGCTACACGCTGGCCAGTTTCATGCTGTTCTCGTACCACCAGTACGCCGTCATGCAGATCCAGGCCGTGCACCTGAAAAGAACGCAACTGGCCCTCCAGACGGAACTGCTGCGGAGCCAGTTGAGCCCGCATTACCTGTTCAACAGCCTCAACACCATCTCCTCGCTGGCGCACCGCAACGCGGGCCAGGCCGAAGCGTTCGTGCGGAAGCTGGCCCACACCTACCAGTACGTACTCGACACCCACGACCGGCCGCTGGTGAGCCTGGCCGAGGAACTGGAATTCGTGCGGGCCTACAACTACCTGCTCAGCGTGCGGTTCGAGGGGGCCATCCAGATCCGGGAAGAGGTGGCGGCCCACCTGCTGGGGTGCCGCGTGCCGCCGCTGACGCTGCAAATGCTGGTGGAAAACGCCGTGAAGCACAACGCCGTGAGCCGGGAAAGCCCACTGCACATCAGCATCTACAGCGATTCGGAAAACCACCTGAACGTGATCAATACCATCGGTAAGCCGGGGCCGGACGCCCGGGAACATTCCCTCAAAGTGGGCCTGGAAAACATCCGGAAACGGTACCGGTACCACACCAATCAGAAAATCCAGATCACCCGGGAAGGCTACTTTACCGTGCGCCTGCCGCTGCTGGCGGGATAGTTTTCGATGTTCGATGCCCGATGTTCGATGTTCGCGGGGTACTCAGTTGTTAATCTTGCACCTTCGGAACATCGAGCATCGGGCATCGGACATCAAACATCGCAATTCCTAACCCCATTGCCCGTGCAAAGACTCTTCATTCACCACCCCATGTTCCGGCTGCTCGGACCGGCGCTGTACGGCACGGTCGTGTACGTGCTGGTGCTGCTGTTCTTCGACAGCCTGGGGCAGCTTACCCGGCACTTTTTCAGCCAGGAAGTGCTCCTGTGCGTGGGGCTGGCCTACGTGCTCAACGAGGCGCTGCGGCTGTCGGTGGTGGGGCTCAACCGCCTGTACCCGGCCGGCCGCAACCCCCGGGTGCGCACCGCGCTGCAAGGGGGCGTGCACCTGCTCCTGTCGGTGGCGGTGATTTCGGCCGGGGTGACCGCGTACTTCCAGTGGGTGCTGGGCTACACGACCTTCCGGGCGGAACTGGTTACGCTCAACGCCCTCTTCGCGCTGGGCTGCGGGTTTTACAACATGGTGTACTGGGGCCTCTACTACCTGCACCAGCACAGCCAGCACCGCATCGCCGAGGAAACGCTGCTCCGCCAGAAGACCGAGTTCCAACTGCAGGCGCTCAAGAAAGAAGCCAACCCCCGGTTGTTGTACAGCGCCCTCGAAACGCTGATCTGCCTCGTCCACCAGGACGCCGGGGCGGCGGAAGGCTTCATCGAAAAACTCTCGGCCGTGTACCGGTACCAGTTGACGCACAAAGGCCGCGAACTCGTGCCGATGCCCGATGAACTGGAAGCCGCCGCGGCGCTGGTGGCCGTGTACAATTACCAGTACGGGGGCCACGTGCACCTCTGCCGGGCCACGGGCAGCGCCGCCGCGCACGTGCAGGTCCTGCCCTGCACGCTCATCAAACTGGTGGACTGCGCCGTGCAGAACGCCATCATCACGCCCGACCGGCCCCTGCACCTGCACCTTTCCATCGAAAAGGACACGGCCGTGCTCTCCTTCCAGCTCTTCCAGCGGCTCAACCCGCCGGCCAGCCTGCCCGAACTGGTTGAGCAACTGTCGCAGGCGTACGGCTTTTTCGCCGGCCCGCCCCTCTCCCATGCCAGTGAGAACGGCCACGTCACCATCCGCCTCCCCCTGATCCGC
>CADCTQ010000488.1 GCA_902805615.1 uncultured Cytophagales bacterium | reverse complement strand
CCCGCAACCTGGGCGCCGCCCGCGCCAGGGGCCGGCTGCTGCTCTTCCTCGACGACGACATGCTGGTGAGCCGCGAAAACGTGCAGGTGACCCTGCAACTGCACCGGCAGCACGCCCACTGCTGCATCAACCTCAACTGGGTGTACCCGCCCGACCTCGACGCCGCCATCCGGCAAAACCCCTTCGGACGTTACCTGGTCCACTACGGCTTTACCTCCCTGGAAGGCTGGAACCGGGGCGACCGGTGGGACGCGTCCAGGCTGTTCCGCACGGAGGGCATCACGAGCCAGTACCTTTCCATGGAGCGGGACGTGTTCCGGGCTTCGGGCGGCTACACCGAAGGGTTTCCGCACGCGGGCTTCGAGGATTACGATTTTGCCAAAAAACTGAAAAAGCAGGGCGTGGCCTTCTACATCTACCCCCTCAGCGTGGCTTTTCACAACGAAACCGACCGGCTCAACCTGCCGGCCTGGCTGGCCCGCAAGGAGCGGGGCGGCGAAACGCGCCGGGTCGCCGTGGCGATGGGCCACCGGGAACTGGCGCTGCACTACGGCCCGCTCAAAAAGACCGCCCTGACCGGCATCACGTGGGCCACCCCGCTGCTGGCGCAACTCCTGAAGCTGGCCCCCGACGCCCTGTACTTCCGGATCGTAAACGTGCTGCTCGCCACGGCCATTTTCAAAGGATACACCAAACGCGCCTGAGTTGCCCCTACCCGTCACCTACATATTGTCCAACATCCACAAGGCCCTCGCTTTCGAATGGGTTGCCGAAGAACTCGACCGCGGGCGGTTCGGGTTGTCCTTCGTGCTGCTCAACCCGGGCGACTCCGTGCTGGAAACCTTCCTGCGCGGGCGGGGCGTGGACGTGCTGCGGGTCGCGTACCGGGGCAAAAAAGACCTGCCGGCAGCCATATTCCGCATTGTGCGCTTCCTGCGCACGCGCGGGACGCGGGTGGTCCACTGCCACCTGTTCGACGCCTGCGTGGCGGGGCTGGTGGCGGCCCGGCTGGCCGGCGTGAAAAAGCGCCTCTACACCCGCCACTACGCCACCTTCCACCAGGTGTACTTTCCCCGCGCCGTGTACTACGACCGGTTCATCAACGCCCAGGCCACCGGCATCGTCGCCATCAGCGGCAACGTGAAGGGGGCGCTGCGCAAAGAAGGCGTGAACCCCCGCAAGGTCCACCTGGTGCACCACGGCTTCCGGCTCGAAGCATTCGGCGACGTGGCGGCCGAACGGACCGCCGGGCTGCGGAGCAAGTACGGCCTGGCGGGCAAAGGGCCGGTGGTCGGGGTGATTTCGCGGTACTTCGAACTCAAGGGCATCCAGTACGTGGTGCCCGCCTTCCGGCAACTGCTGGCCCGGTTCCCCGGCGCCCACCTGGTGCTTGCCAACGCCACCGGCGACTACGCGGCCACCATCCGGGCTTTGCTCAGTGAGTTGCCCGCCGGCAGCTACACCGAAATCCGGTTCGAGGAAGACGTGGCCGCCCTGTACGGGCTGTTCGACGTGTTTCTCCACGTGCCCATCAACGAACACCTGGAAGCCTTCGGGCAGACCTACGTGGAAGCCCTGGCGGCCGGCGTGCCGTCGGTGTTTACGCTTTCGGGCGTGGCCCCCGAGTTCATCGAAGACGGCCGCAACGCCCTGGTGGTGCCTTTCCGCGACGCGGCGGCCATTTACGAAGCAACCAGCCGGCTGCTCGAAGACGCTCCGCTGCGGCAAAGCATCGTGGCGCAGGGCCGGGCCGACGTGCAGGGGCGGTTTTCACTCCATACCATGATCCATAAGTTGGAAGAATTATACCAGGATGAACATGATTGAACGGATGAAGTGGAGGATATCTATTTGATTATCTGATGGTTGTATCCAATTACATGCGTGATCTCCGATTCAAATTAGTTTAGTATCATATGCAGGCTAACATTTTCTTTTCCGTCGTCATCCCGACCTACAACCGGGCCGGTTTCGTCGCCAAGACGATCCAGTCGCTGCTGGCCCAGACGTACCCGCACTTCGAGATCATCGTGGTGGACGACGGCAGCACCGACGATACGGAAGCGGTGGTGAAAGGCATTCACAGCGACAAGCTCACCTACCACAAGAAGAAGAACGGCGAACGGGCCGCCGCCCGCAACACCGGGGCCCGCCTGGCGAAGGGCGACTACGTCAACTTTTTCGACTCCGACGACCTGGCCTACCCGGTGCACCTGCAAACGGCCCTCGACATGATCGCCGCGAAGAGCAAGCCGGAGTGGTTCCATATGGGCTACGACTTCCGCGACCCCGAGGGCAACCTGTTGCAGCAGGTCAACGAGTTGCCCGAAGTGCTCAACGAACGGCTGGTGAAGGGCAACGTGCTCAGTTGCAACAACGTGTTCATCCGCCGCGACGTGGCCTTGCAGTACCCCTTCAACGAGGACCGCGACCTGTCGGTGACCGAGGACTACGAACTCTGGATGCGCCTGGCGAGCCGCTTCCCGCTGTGGCACACCAACCAGATCTCTTCCACCGTGGTGAGCCACGACCAGCGCAGCGTCATCACGGTGAACCGCGACAAGCTCATCAGGCGGCAGGAACTGTTTCTCAAGTACATCTGGCAGGACAGTGAGTGCCTCCGCAAGTTCGGCGACAGCAAAAAGAACATGGAGGCCGACGTGTACACGTACATTGCCCTGCACCTGGCCCTCACCAAGCAGCACCGCCCCGACGTGGTCCGCTACCTGTTCAAATCCGTGGTCACCGAGCCCAAAGCCCTTTCCACGCGGCGCTTCTGGGCCTCTTTAAAACACATTATCTAACCCTAGTCATGAAAAAAATACTCATTACCGGCGGCGCCGGCAACGTGGGCGGCGCCCTGGCCAAACGCCTCGTGCAGGACCCCGACAACTTCGTGGTGATCGTTGACAACCTTTCGACGGGCCATACGCAGAAGCTGCCTTCGAAGGAATACACCAACTGGCGCTTCATCAAGGGCGACGTCAACAACTACCGCGACATCAGCAGCGTAATGCTGGCCTTTGCCTTCGATTACGTGTTCCACTACGCGGCCCTGGTGGGCGTGCAGCGCACCCTGCGCAACCCCGTGCAGGTGCTGGCCGACATTGACGGCATCAAGAACATCCTCGACCTGTCGAAAAATACCGGCGTGAAGCGGGTGTTTTATTCCTCCTCGTCGGAAGTGTACGGCGAACCGGTGGAGTTTCCGCAGAACGAACACACCACGCCGCTCAACTCGCGGCTGCCGTACGCGGTGGTCAAGAACGTGGGCGAGGCGTTCATCCGGTCGTACCACCAGGAGTTCGGGCTGGAATACACCATCTTCCGGTTCTTCAACACCTACGGCCCCGACCAGAGCACCGATTTCGTGGTGCCCCGCTTCATCCAGGCCGCCCTGCAAAACCAGCCCATCACCATTTACGGCGACGGCAGCCAGACGCGGACCTTCTGCTACATCACCGACAACATCGAGGCGACCTGCAAGATCCTCACGGAGCACAAGTACCTCAACGACATTGTCAACATCGGCAACGACCGCGAGACCTCCGTGCTCGAACTGGCCCGGGAAATCATCCGGGTGACCGAATCGGATTCGGCGATCCGGCACCTGCCGCCGCTGGCCGAGGGCGACATGACCCGCCGCAAGCCCGACAACGCCAAGATGCGGGCCGTGTTGCAGCGGCCGCTGGTGAGCCTGGAAGAAGGCATCCGGAACATGCTGGTGTACGGCAATTTCGAGTCCGCCGTGCTCCGGTAAGCGTCAACCAAGCCGGTTTTTTAAAATAATACCAGGATAAACCTGTTCAAACGGAAGGATTGGAGGGTATTCGTCTAACAATCATATAGTTGTATTCAAGCAAAAACGTAGTCTCCGGTTCCTGTCCGTATAAAAATATGGGGTACCAAGGGTAAAACGTGGTACGCCACCAATTGTCTTTCTTCATGTTACGCAGCTACTTCTACAAACTACTTGCCCATTACTTAACCCTGTACGTACGCCCCGGCAATTCACTGCTGGAGGTTGATTCGGGCACGACGGGCCTGGCGTGTCACCTGCCCGGGGTAAGGCTGGTGAAGCCGGACGGCGGGTCGTTGCCCGAGCCGCCCGAGTACATCGTGCTCAACGGGAATGTGCATTACGAAAAGGACGTGCAGTCGTTCTTCCAGGGGTTGCACCCGTTGATGAACGCCTCTACGCGGGTCATCGTGTTGTACTACAGCAGTTTGTGGAAGCCCCTGATGCAACTGGCTACGTGGCTGGGGGTACGCCGCAAGCAGCCCGAACTCAACTGGGTGAGCCCGGAAGACATTGAGAACTTTTTCCGGCTGTCCGACCTGGAACTGGTCCGGCAGGAAAGCAAGGTACTGTTGCCGGTGTACATTCCCATCATCAGTTACCTCTGCAACCGTTACCTGGCCCCGCTGCCCTTTTTCCGTCTTTTCACGATGGTCAACATTGCCGTGGCGCGTCCGGTGCAGCCCGTGCGGCCAACCCTGTCGGCTTCCATCGTGGTTCCGGCCCGCAACGAGGCCGGCAACATCGAGAACATCATCCGCCGCATTCCGGTGATGGGGCCCGACGATGAGATCATCTTCGTGGAAGGCAACTCCACCGACAACACCTGGCAGGTGATCCAGGAGATGGCCCTCAAATACGGCAAGGAGCGGCGCATCCTCATTGCCCAGCAGGAGGGCAAAGGCAAGGGCGACGCCGTCCGGAAGGGCTATTCGCTGGCGACCCGCGACATCCTGATGATCCTGGACGCCGACCTGACCGTACCCGCCGAGGACTTGCCCAGATTCTACCGCGCCATCACCGAAGGCAAAGGGGAATTCATCAACGGGAGCCGCCTGGTGTACCCGATGGAAAAAGAAGCAATGCGCTTTTTCAACATCCTGGGCAATAAGTTCTTTGCGATGGGCTTCTCGTTCGTGCTGGGCCAGCGGTTCAAGGACACCCTGTGCGGCACCAAAGTTCTGACCCGCGACAATTACTGGAAACTGGCCGCGCACCGCTCCTACTTCGGCAACTTCGACCCTTTCGGCGACTTTGACCTGATCTTCGGTGCGGCCCGCCTGGGGTTAAAAATCATTGAAGTACCCATCAGCTACAAGGAACGTACTTACGGCAGCACCAACATCCAGCGGTGGAAGCACGGGGTGATCCTGCTGCGCATGCTGGTCTTCGCGGCCAACAAGTTCAAATTCGTTTGAGGCCGGAAAACAGGCCGCCGTCGTCCAACGACCCATCATGTTTTACTATTTTTTCCGTTTTTCCTCTCAATCCTGCCACCAGCGTAACACAGCTATGAACAAGAAATATCTGATTCACTTTTTGATCGCGGCACTCTACGTCGCCAAGTTAGGAGTTGACCTGTTCGGGGAAGTGGCGTTCACCGACGACACCATGTATTTGAAAGGCTTCAGCTTTCACAAAAGATACAGCTCCGTTTTCAACGTGGACGAATACGAAATGTCGCGTACGGCAAAGTACGTGCTGCAAGGGAAAGGATACCTGACCGACGTGAGTTTCGACAAGCCCGATTTTCGCCCGGGGAAAATAACCGTCAGCGCCCTGCGGCCCAAGTACCAGATATACGCCCACCTGTTGGGCATCAAGGTGTACACCTGGTTCAACCCCGGTTATTCCCTGGCGACCCCGGGTGATTTGCCGGCCGACTACTACGAGGGATTTGCTTTTTTGACGTTGGTGATGAAAAACGCCTTCCTCATCTTGTCCCTGTTTTACTTCTACCGGCTGGTGCGCATCCTGTTCAATAAAACCCTTGCCGGCGTGCTCACGGCGTTCTACCTCGTATACCCTTCCCTCTTTTTCTACGTGGGCATTTTCAACATCCACGACTGCACGGTAGCCTATTGCGTGGTCATTGTCGTTTCAATGCTCGTCCGCAACTATTACCACCGCCGCGAGTACACGGTCACGCAGGCCGTGTCCGTGGGGTTGCTGCTGGTCATCGGGCTGTTGAAATCGCAGGCCATCCTGATCGCCCTCCTCACCCTGCCGGTTTTACTGCTGCTCTACTTTCCCCGAATTCCCATGCACCTGTGGCGGTTCGCGTTGGTTGCCGGGGCGGTCCTGGGAATAGGGCTTGCGCCGGTTTTATACCGGAATTACCAGGATTACGGCCGGTTCTTCCTGACGAGCCAATCCGGCGTGACCTTCTTCATCGGGCACAACCCACTGGCCCGCGGCAGTTGGTACCCAGGCATCTGGCAGGCCGAAGGCGGCATGGTAACCAAACAGTTGGAAGCCTACCGGAGTGAATTAAGCAAGGGGGAGATGGCCGAATCGGACGTTTACAAACGCCTCGCCATGACCTGGATCAAAGAAAACCCGGGCAAGGAAGCCATTCTCACGGTAAGAAAGACCGCCATTCTGTTCCTGCCTTACAACTTCCTGAACCTGAAAGTCAACGTGTTTACCCTGCTGGCGCACCTGGGCTTCTTTGGCTTCTGTTGCCTTTTCGTCCTCCGGTACCGCCGCTTCCACAAAGCCTGGTGGCTGATCGTGGCGCCCATCGCCGCCACGATCCTGATGAATGTGATCTTCTACGTGGAATACCGCTGGCGGCTGTTTGCGGACCCGTTCATCCTCATTTGCGCGGCTTCTTTCTACCTGGAGATGGCAAAGGAATGGGTGGGCAAAAGAAGGAACGCGGCCGCGACGGAAACCGCTAAAGTTGCGTGACCAAGCCCTTACCGACATGATTGCACCTCCGGGCGGCGGCCCGTCAGACCCCGTTGCCGGGTCCGGCGGGCTGTCCCCATCCGAACATCACTGTCCGTTTCCGGACAAGTGCCGGGGGACGGCGGGGCGCAGCCGCTTTAAAATGCACTATTGCAGAAATGGCACCCTTATTGGAAAGAGTATGTCAGTATTTTGCTTAAATTCATAGTCGCTTTCCATCCCCGTTTCAGTCATGATTCAACTCCGCAGCATCGACAAATTCGTTGACTCCAAATACCAGCGCGTTTTCATCCTCAAAAACATCAACCTGGAGGTAAAACAGGGTGAATTCGTGTCCATCATGGGCCCCAGCGGCTCGGGCAAATCCACCCTGCTCAACATCATCGGGATGCTGGAGGAGCCTTCCACCGGGGAGTTCTACTTCCTCGACGAACCCGTGCACCAGATGAAGGAGCGCCGCCGCACCGAACTCCACAAGCACCACATCGGGTTCGTGTTCCAGGCGTACCACCTGATTGATGAACTCACTGTGTACGAAAACATCGAAACGCCCCTCCTGTACAAAGGCGTGAAGTCGTCGGAACGCAAAAGCATGGTGGCCGACATCCTTGACCGCTTCGGCATGGTTGCCAAGAAAGACCTGTTCCCCACCCAGCTTTCGGGCGGGCAGCAGCAACTGGTGGGCATTGCCCGGGCCATCATCGGCCAGCCCAAGCTGCTGCTGGCCGACGAACCCACCGGCAACCTGCACTCCGACCAGGCCAAAGTCATCATGGAACTGTTCAAGAAACTCAACGAGGAGGGCATCACCATCATCCAGGTGACCCACTCGGAGGTGAACGCCCAGTACGGCAACCGCGTGGTGAATCTGATGGACGGCTACCTGGTGGAAAGCCGGCCCGAACAACTGGCCTGAGACAGGGCCGGTCCGCTAAACAGCAAACGCGAAAGGCTGCGTGCGCAACGTCCCGACCGGGCACTGCGCACGCAGCCTTTCGCGTTTAACTTCCCGGTTTAACCGCTCTGCTGCCCGTTGCCGTTGGAACCGTTCGGCTGCGGGGCGAGGTTGAGCTGGTTGATCTGTTCGGCCAGTTTTTCGCCGCCCTTGATGCCGAAGTCCAGCGTCCGGATCGGGAACGGAATGGTGATGCCTTCGGCGTCGAATGCTTTTTTGATCTGCATGATCCCGTCACTCATCGCTTTCAGGTAGTCGGCCTGCTTCTGGAATGAAATCCAGTACCGCACCGTGAAGTTGATCGAACTCTCCCCGAATTCCTTGTAAAACAACTCTACTTCGTGGGCAGGGTCCAGGTAAGACAGGTTCCGGATGGCCCGCAGCGTTACCTCCCGCACCTGCTCCAGGTCTTCGCCGTACGACACCCCGCAGTCGAGGTCCACGCGCCGCTTGCCGGAGGCCGAGAAGTTGACGATGGGCTTGCTGTAAATGTCTTTGTTGGGAATGTGCACCTGCTGCCCCGGCATGGTGCGGACAATGGTGCTGCGCAGGGTAATGCGGCTGACGATGCCGAAAAAACCGTTGGTCTCGATCAGGTCGCCGATCTCGATGGGTTTGCGCAGGGCAATGAGCACCCCCGACACGAAATTGGCGGCAATGTCCTGAAAGGCGAAGCCCAGGGCCAGGCCGACGATGCCGGCGCCGGCCAGCAGCGACGTTACGGCCTTGTCGAGTTGCAGGATGCTCAGCGCCACGAACAAGCCGATGGCGATAAAAGCCATGGACAGCAGGCTGAGCAGCAAGTCCATGATGGCCCGCGTATGGATGACCCGGGCCAGCGGCCTTTGCAGGGTCTGGCGGACCAGGCGGCCCGCGTAGTAGAATGCGCAGAAGATAATGACTGCCAGCAACAGGTTGGGCAGCATCACGATCAGCGTCTCCACCCAGTTGAGCAACTTGTCGTAAATCTTCCTTATGGCTTGTTCAATCGCGTCCAGCATAGCGTATACGTTGACAAGTGCCGCCGGATTGGTCGGTTCCGGCGGCATTTTTATCGGAACAATGGCTGGGATTTATCCCCGTTTCCGGGCCGTTCACCGGTGGTTTGGGCGGGTTCGTACCGGTGGCAAAAAAGGTTAATCCCCTTAAAAACGAGCTTTGTCTACGCAAAGCGGGGCTTCATCTAAAATTTAAAATGGGGCCGATTTTACCCATTATCTTAGTACCCGTAAGAAACAACATAATCAAATCATCTACGATTTATTACGTTTTTCTTTCCATAGCTGGTTGAAGGATCTTGGGGGTAAGGCTGGCGTGACCCGCCGCCTTCCCCAGGTATCTTTAAATAGGGTCCCCAACGCCCAGTTTTTCAACCGGAACCCCACCAAGTTCATCAGCCTCCTGCTCTTCATTCCCTTTTCCCACATTTTAAAACCAATGGCTTCCGTCTTGTCGTTC
>CADCTQ010000487.1 GCA_902805615.1 uncultured Cytophagales bacterium | reverse complement strand
GTGACCCTCGAACTCGCCACGCCCGTGCGCCAGGTGGTTGCCGACGCGCAGGTGACCGAAGACCGCGGCAAGGTGGCCCTCGAACGGGGTCCGCTGGTGTACTGCGTGGAAGGCGCCGACAACGGCGGCAAGGTAAGCGGGCTGCGCCTGGGCAAAAACGCCGCCTTCGCCACCGGCAGCCAGCCCGGCCTGCTGCGCGGCCTCGTGACGGTGACGGGCAAAACCGCCGAGGGGAAAGCCTTTACCGCCATCCCCTACTTCGCCTGGTCGCACCGCGGCCCCGGCGAAATGGCCGTGTGGCTGCCGGCGCAGGGAGAATGAGTGGTACAGGGATGGTACACTGATTGGTTATGATGATTATGATCTGTTATGATTTTTTCTGCTGATTTCTCTTCCCTTTAAAATCAGTCCCAATCATAATCATCATAACCAATCAGTGTACGACAAGCCCGCACCGAAGAATTATTTACCTTTGCAGTCCTTAATCCTAGAGCTTACTTCAGATATGGCAACGACATCCGATTTATCAAGAGGCGCCTTTATACGTTTCAACGGCGAACTGGTGCAGGTACTCGAATACGAACACCGTACGCCCGGCAACCTGCGGGCCTTTTACCAGGTAAAAATGCGCAACGTCCGCACGGGCAAACTGGCCGAAAACCGCTTCCGGGCCGGTGAGGCACTCGAATTCGTGCGCGTGGAAACCAAAGAATACCAGTTCCTCTACAAGGAAGGCGAAAGCTACGTGCTGATGGACAACGAAACCTACGACCAGGTGTACGTGGACGGCGTGGTGTTCGGCGAAGGCGTGAATTTCCTCAAGGAAGGCATGACCGTGACGGTGAGCTTCGATGACAAATCCAACCCCATCATGGCCGAAATCCCCAGCTTCGTGGAACTGGAAGTGACCTACACCGAGCCGGGCCTCCAGGGCGATACGGCCACCAAAACCCTCAAACCCGCCACCCTCGAAACCGGCGCCGTCATCAAAGTGCCCCTCTTCGTGAACATGGGCGAAAAAATCCGCGTGGATACCCGCACCAGCGAATACATGGAAAGGGTGAAATAATTACGAATTACGAATGACCCATTTGTCACTCATAATTCGTAATTCGTAATTCTGAATAGGGCCGCGGGAGAGTGCTTCCGCGGCCTTTCTTTTTGGGAAAAACTATAGTTGCTAACCAGTTTTTTTGCGTGCTCCGGAGAATTTGGACTATATTACCCGCCGAATCATTTGTAACCCCCTCATGCACACGTTCAATCCCTTCACGCTGCCTTACCCCGCCAACCCCGAGTACGCCAAACCCGTGGCCTACTTCTCGATGGAATTCGCCATTCACCAGCCTTTAAAGGTCTATTCGGGCGGCCTCGGCTTCCTGGCCGGCTCGCACATGCGCAGTGCCTACGACCTCAAACAAAACCTGGTGGGCATCGGCATCCTGTGGAAATACGGGTATTATGACCAGGTGCGCCGGGGCGACCAGACGATGGACGTGCTCTTCCAGGAAAAGTTCTACAGCTTCCTGGTGGATACGGGGCTGCGGTTCGACATCCAGGTGAACGGGCACCCCGTGAAGGTAGCCGCGTGGTACCTGCCGCCCCACGTGTTCGGCTCGGCCCCGCTGTTCTTCCTGTCCACGGACCTGCCCGAGAACGACTACCTGGCCCGCACCATCTCCCACCGGCTCTACGACTCCAACACGGAAGCCAAGATTGCGGCCAGCGTGCTGCTGGGCGTGGGCGGCGGCAAGCTGCTCGACCTGATCGGGTTCCAGCCCGAAACCTACCACCTCAACGAGGCCCACGCCCTGCCGCTGGCCTTTTACCTCCTGGAGAAGTACGGCAAAAAGCGGGAAGTGCGGCAACGCATGGTGTTTACCACCCACACGCCGGTAGAGGCCGGCAACGACCGTACGCACCTGGGCCTGCTGAACAAGATGAACTTCTTCGGCAAGCTCTCCCTCGACGAGGTGCGCAAGCAGACGGGCACGCTGGGCGAGATTTTTGACCACACGCTGGGCGCCCTGCGGTTTGCCCGGCTCGCCAACGGGGTATCCAAAATGCACGGCGAGGTGGCCCGCCAGATGTGGAGCAAACACACCGACGTGTGCCCCATCCTGCACGTGACCAACGCCCAGAACCGCCGCTACTGGGCCGACAAGACCATGTACGAGGCGCTGGAAGCCGGCGACGACGAGGCCCTGCGCGAACGCAAGCGGGAACGCAAACGGCAGCTCTTCGAGGAGGTGGCCGACCAGTGCGGCGAAATCTACGACCCCAACGTGCTGACCATCGTGTGGGCCCGCCGCTTTGCCGACTACAAACGGGCTGACCTCGTGCTGCGGGATTTCAACCGCTTCCACGCCTTCATCACCAACCAGGAACGGCCCGTGCAGGTGATCTGGGCCGGCAAGCCCTACCCGCAGGACTTCCAGGCCGTGTCCATCTACAACCGGATCGTGGAAATGACCAAAGGCTACAGCAACTGCGCCGTGCTGGTGGGCCACGAACTCCGGTTGTCGCGGCTGCTCAAGGGCGGCGCCGACGTGTGGCTCAACAACCCGCGCATCACCCGGGAGGCGTCGGGCACCAGCGGCATGACGGCGGCCATGAACGGGGGCATCAACCTCTCCGTCCCCGACGGCTGGATTCCCGAATTTGCCCGCCACCGCGAGAACTCCTTCGTGGTGCCCGCCGCCGACGCCCTGGCGCCATTGCACGAACAGGACGAATCGGACGGCAAGAACCTGATGAACATGCTGGAAAACGACATCCTGCCCCTCTACTACGGGCAGCCCGACCGCTGGCTGCAACTGGTCAAAACGAGCATGCGCGACATCCTCCCCTTCTTCGACTCCGACCGCATGGCGGACGAATACTACGGAAAGATGTATTAGCACCGTACGTAGAGACGCGATTGATCGCGTCTCGATTCATCGCGTCTCGGCGGATCATTGTTCCGGACGCGATGAATCATTATTTGAGACGTGGTGGATCGTTGTTTGAGACGCGATGAATCGCGTCTCTACGTACGACTATTTTCGTATCTTCCGCGCATGTCAAACTACTGCTTCCTCTTCCTCCTGATCGTTATGTCGGCCGTATTTACTCCTTCTTCCGCGCAGCAGGCCCCCGTGTATCCCACCCTCGGCGGGGTCGTCCGCGCGGACCCGCGCCTGGATGCGCTCATTCCCAAAGATGCCAGGATTGAAGTGCTGGCGTCGGGTTTCGACTGGTCGGAAGGGCCCGTGTGGGTGCGCGAAGACAAAGGGTACCTGCTGTTTTCGGACGTGCCGCGCAACACGGTGTACAAGTGGACGGAGGAAGGCGGGCTGAGCGTGTTCCTCAAGCCGTCGGGCTACACCGGCGCGGGGGCCTACAGCCGCGAGCCGGGCAGCAACGGCCTCACCCTCGACCGGCAGGGCAACCTGGTGTCGTGCGAACACGGCGACCGGCGGGTGTCGCGCATGACCTGGAACGGCGGCAAGACGACCATTGCCGACACCTTCGAGGGCAAGCGCTTCAACAGCCCCAACGACGTGGTGGTGAAGTCGGACGGCAGCGTGTACTTTACCGACCCGCCCTACGGCCTGCCCAAGCAGGAAAACGACCCCACCCGCGAGCTGGACTACTTCGGCGTGTACCGCGTGGACCCCAAGGGCAAGGTAACGCTGCTCACCAAAGAACTGGCCCGCCCCAACGGCCTGGCCTTTTCGCCCGACGAAAAAACGCTGTACGTGGCCCAGTCGGACCCCGCAAAGGCCATCTGGATGGCGTACCCGGTGAAGCCCGACGGGAGCCTGGGCACCGGCAGGGTGTTCTTCGACGCTACGCCCTGGACGAAAACGATGCCGGGCCTGCCCGACGGCCTTAAAGTGGACCGCAACGGCAACCTGTTTGCCACCGGCCCCGGCGGCGTGAGCGTATTTGCCCCCGACGGCACGCACCTGGGCCGCATCAACACGGGCCAGGCCACGGCCAACTGCGCCTGGGGCGACGACGGGTCCACGCTCTACCTCACCGCCGACGGCTACCTCTGCCGCATCCGCACCACCACCAGGGGCGCCGGATGGTGAGTTCCCGCTAACCTTCCCTAAGTACCGAAATGACCGGTGGGCCCGCGCCAGGGTTCGGCCGGCACGGGGCAGTCCAAAAGACTGCCCTTTTTTCGTGCCCAATCCGTTTTTCCCGCCGGCCACTGACCCGGACGGCTACGCCCTGCCCAAGCGGCGCCGGCCCCGGGAGCTTCTTCCTTACCGGGCCCAAAACTTACATGCCTGCTGTATGGCCGGGGTAGGGTTTGCCGGTGGCAAGCGACTTTTTCACTTTTGGCAGTTATTCACATCCCTATGAAACAGCTTTAATTTCATCAAGCCGCCTCGCTCAGCGGTGGGGAGCCGCCCGTTGAGCCTTACGCATTTTACTTACTAAAAAGTGAACTTATTTTCAACAAGTTACCATTCTATGATTCATCTACTTTTACCAACTCATTCTCCAAGGCGTGTCACGCGGCTTTCAAAGCGGCTCGGCACGAAACTTCTATTGGGCTTGGGCTTATGGCTGGGCATCATCACGTGGGCTTCTGCCCAGTGGCAGGACACCGGCCCGGTGACCGCCTTCACGCAAGACGTTTATTCCAGAGACGCCAACACTGGCTTTGCGGCAGGGGGCGACGGAACAATCCTTGAAACCGTCAAGGGAGGAGCCGAATGGATCAGGCAAAACAACCTGTTGGCTGGCGGTGGGTACGTATCTGCTTCAACAACCGCTCCGGCCAACCTGTTTTTTATCGCTGCCGGCGAAAGCAAAACCATTGGCGTTACCTCTAATACCAGTTGGAGAGCTTCCTGCAGCCAGCCCTGGCTGACGCTGAACGCCGCCCAGGGCAACGGAAACGGCACCCTGACGGTTACTGCGGCGGCAAACCCTACGGCCCAGGACCGGACAGCCACCATTACGATCAATGAAGGTTCCATTGTGCGCACCGTGCAGGTGAAACAGGCGGCCCTCGGCCCGATCTACCTGACGGTTTCCCCCAAGGAGCTTTTGTTCCCGGTGGCCGGGGAGGACAAAACGTTTGCCATCTCTTCGAACGGGGCCTGGACCATTACCCCTGACGCGAGTTGGACTGGGGTGTTTACGATGATAAGTGGTTCCGGGGATAATACCATTACCGTAACAGGTGCTGCCAATGACATGGCCTACAGCCGGCAGGGCACCATTCAGGTAAAATCCGATACCCTTACCCAAACGATTTATATTTCTCAGCCGGCAGGGGAACCGAAGGTTACCTTATCCGTAACTGAATTGGCTTTCGGCCATAAGGAAGATCATAAATTCCCCAGCATCTACACCAATGTAAACCTGATAAGTACCAGTGACCAGGACTGGATGGTGGCAAACGAGGGTTGGGAGGTCGGCTTACTTCCGATGGAGTCCTACTGTGGCGTCTATGTTCAGGCCAATCCTACGCCTTATCCCCGGACGGGAACGATTACCTTTGTAGACCAGGTTAGCTTCTCGGTTAAAACCATCCGGGTAACCCAGGCGGCGGCTCCCCCTACGCTGGAACTGTCTGCCAATGCCCTGTCTTTCAATTCCGGGTCGGAAACCGGCAGCATTGAGATACTTTCCAACTCAAGCTGGTCGGTATGGGTGGAGGGAGATATAACAGAAAATGCACAATGGCTCTACCTGAATCTGACAGGCGGCCAGGGAGACGCTACCCTGCATATTTCCGCACTGCCCAATAAAAGCATGAAGCCAAGAACCGGCATACTCTACGTATCCACTGAGTTTGGTATGGTGGACACCGTGACGGTAACGCAGTACGGATCACCCGCCTACGTGGTGACCAGGCCCCCTTCCGTCACCATTGGTGCCCCCGGAGGCAGCAGAACGATCACGGTTGGCAGCAACACGAGCTGGCACATCACCAGCCGGGACCCCTGGTTGTCGTTCAGCCCCAGCAGCGGCAGCGGTGACACCACCATTATTATTACGGCCGCGCCCAATGCCGGCACCAGTGTACGTACCGGCCTGATCGCAATCGCTACGGACGGGGCGGAAGATTCTTCGTTCGTGTACGTGAACCAGCAGCGGTTTACGGTCAGCCCGGAGACCGTGTCTTTCATTGCGGCGGGGGAAAGCAAAACGCTCCACCTGGTAGCGCCCAACACCAACTGGACGGCAACGGCCAGCCAGCCCTGGCTCTCGGTAAATAAGGCCAGCGGCCGGGGCAGCGACACCCTTGTGGTTACCGCCGGTGCCAACTCCACACCGGCCAGCCGCACGGCCAGCCTGACGATCACCGCCGGAAGCCTCTCCCGCACCGTCACCTTCTCCCAGGCCACCGCGGCACCTTGCAACAACCAGGTGGCGTTCGTATCCAACCCCTCCAACGGCGCTACGATCACCGGGACCACCCTGTACCTGAACACGGTACCGGGAGCCACCTCGTACACGGTGGAAGTAAACACGGCCGCCGACTTCACCGGCACGGCGCTGGTCAGGACTACCTCCAGCCGGCTGAGTTCCGGAATTTACTTCGCGGGGTTCCCGGAAATGACCTTCGGGCAGCAGTATTTCGTCCGCGTGAAAACCAACCTCTCTGATTGCTACGGACCCGCCCGGCACTTCTTCACCGCGCCCCTGGAGAGCTTCAGCTACGTGTCGAATCCGTCCAACGGCGCCACCATCACGGGCACGAACCTGTACCTGAACACGGTGCCGGGAGCCACCTCGTACACGGTGGAAGTGAACACGGCCGCCGACTTCACCGGCACGGCGCTGGTCAGGACGACCTCCAGCCGGCTGAGTTCGGGAATCTACTTCGTGGGCTTCCCGGAAATGGCCTTGGGGCAGCAGTACTACGCGCGGGTAAAAACCAACCTCTCGGCCAACTGGGGGCGGGTTACTGCTTTTGCGACGGCGAACCTGGAGAGCTTCAGCTACGTGTCGAATCCGTCCAACGGCGCCACCATCACGGGCACGAACCTATACCTGAACACGGTGCCGGGAGCTACCTCGTACACGGTGGAAGTGAACACGGCCGCCGACTTCACCGGCACGGCGCTGGTCAGGACTACTTCCAGCCGGCTGAGCACCGGGACGTACTACGCCTCTTTCCCCGAGCTGGCCGCCGGCCAGAAGTATTTCGCCCGGGTGAAAACCAACCTGTCGGCCAAGTGGGGCATCACCACGTCCTTCACGAGAGCCGCCGCAACGGCCAGGGTAGCGAGGGGACCGCAAGTTGAAGCGGCGCCCGAACCGTCAACCCTGCGGGCGTACCCCAACCCGTTCCGTGACCGGCTGACGTTGCACACGTCCCTGCAAGGCGCCTTGCGGATCGAACTCCTGGACGGCCTGGGCCGGGCCGTGTACCGGTCTTTGGCGCACGCCGGCCCGGATGCGGGGCCGCTGGACCTGGCCGCGCCCGAGGCCAAGCCCGGCGTGTACTTCCTCAGGATCAGCGCCCCGGACGGCAGGCAACAGGTGATGCGGCTGGTCAAAGAATAGCGCAACCCCACCGGTCCCGGGCAGCCGGGCACCACTCCACCCAGGCATGGCTGCACGCGCAGCCATGCCTGTTTTTTTACCCCGTCGCCGGTGAAATCCGCCGGCCGGATTGTCAGTGAGTCCCGAAAATTGTTTACTTGCCGGCAAACAGCCTGACATCATTGCAGTACGCGGGTCTGGCATAGCCATTGCGCAGCCCAGGAGGTGGCGGGGCGTGCGGCTCACCCTGCTGCCACCCAAGTACCCTACGCTAACCACTACGCCCCATGCGCACCCTGCTCCTCGTCTTCGGCATTGCGGCAAGCACCTGCCTGGCCGCCGCGGCCCAAGTGGTCAACACCTTCGTGGTCAACACCTGGGAAGTACCCGTGCGGGTGATTCCGCCGGAGGAACAAACCCGCTTCCCCGACTTCCGCGACGGGCTCGTGTACTATCTCAACGGCAAGACGGAAGTCCTCCGGATGAACTACAGCATGCTCTACGGGGAAATGCAGTTCATCGGCCCGGCGGGCGACACGCTGGCCCTGGCCAGGGAGGCCCCCGTGCGTAAAGTGGTGATTGACCAGACCACGTTTTACGCGCTGCACGGCGAGGGGTTCGCGGAAGTGCTGACAGCCACCGCCCCGCTGACGCTGGCCCGCCGGCAATCCCTCGGGATCGTCTGGGGAGAACACTTGCAGTACGCCGAATACCGGCCCGACAATACGTACGGGGGGCCGGGCCCTACCCTCAAACAGTTTTACCACCGGAAAACGGAAGGTCTCCTCAAGGTGGGCAAGTTCGTATCCTACGTGTTCATGGACCGCAACCAACGCTTTTACCCGGCCAAAAAGGCGGTCCTGCTGGAACTGTTCCCCGCGCGGCGCCGGGAAATCACGCGTTACCTGAAAGCCAACGCGATTGACTTTAAGAAGCAGGAAGACCTGGAACAGTTAATCCAGTTTTGCAGCAGCATGGCCGGCAAGTAACCCTTCGTCCCCCGGTCGGGCGGCCGCGGCGCGCAATACACCTTTTTTTCTTACACCTTCCCCCGGGGTGTCAATCCGGCATCCGCCGCCCCAGGCGGTCCGGCCGCCCGGCGCACCGGGGCGGCGGCGGCATTCGTTGGCGGGTGATGCCGCGTTAAATCCTTTACAATCAGTCTTTTGGCGGACACAACCGCGTACGCTTGCCCGGCTCGTTTTTCCCGGCCGGGGCGCATCCTGACGCGCCGGCGGGACGCGCCGCCCGTAAATCCGCCCATTTATTGCATCCGCGGGGTTGCGTGCCGGGCGGGGCCTTCCCTTCCTTTCGGGCAACCCTACTTAGCTTTGTCCATTCCGACTACCGTACCCTTCCGCCGTCTCCCTTCCCTTTTTTGCAACATTCCTACTTTTACCTCCGAATGCAACGCTTTTTTGTCCTCTTTTTTCTCCTGTTTGCGTCCCTGCTGCCCGCTTTTTCCCAGACCCGCCACACCGTCAGCGGCTACGTCCGCGAACAGGGCAGCCGCGAGTTGCTGCCCGGCGTGAACGTGTACACGGCCGGCGGCACCATTGGCACAAGTACCAACCAGTACGGCTTTTTCTCGCTGACCCTGCCCGAAGCCGACTCGCTCACGCTCAC
>CADCTQ010000486.1 GCA_902805615.1 uncultured Cytophagales bacterium | reverse complement strand
GGTCGTGTCAGACTTGGACATTCCGAAATTTGTCTTAGTTGTCTCACTTTTTGTCTCACTTTGGGGTGTAAACATAAAAAAAGCCCTTAAATTTTGAAATTTAGGGGCTTAATTAAGAGCGGGAAACGGGGTTCGAACCCGCGACCTCAGGCTTGGGAAGCCGGCGCTCTACCAACTGAGCTATTCCCGCGAACTGGATGCACTAAATTAAAGCCTTTTCGGTAAAAATTCAACCCCAAACCAAAATCCGTACGCATTTCCGCAGATTATTTCCCGTTAGCCACAGCCCGCCAAATAAAATAGCTTCCCACCCCGCCGGCAAAAAATTTTATGGGAATTGTTTGGCCGCTTTGAAAACAATGCCCATATTGGTCACTCGCAGCAAAAAAATGCATTCGTTCACTCAAAATATTGTCGTAACCGTGCTTCTCGTCTCCCACAGGGGGTGAGAAAGGCCGGTTATACGCGAAAAAGACCTTTCTCACCCACGGGAAAGGTCTTTTTTTATATCCCGAGCAAAGCCATGAGCAACCGTCAACCGTTTCACCAAATGACCCGGCAGTACGCCGCCCAGCAGCAACAACCTGCCCGAGCAGGGACGCCTCCTTACGGCCTTTTCCGGGATTGGGAAAGGCCTTTTTGTTGCCCGTAGCCCGGCCCCGCCGGGACCCGGCAACCCCCTCCCCCAGCCCGTTAATCATTATCCACTTTCAATTATCCATTGTCAAGTAATCACATGAGTAATCGCTTGAACCGCTACAGCGCCACGCTTACCCAGGACGAAACCCAACCCGCCTCCCAGGCCATGCTCTACGGCGCCGGCCTTACCGACGAAGACATGCAGAAGGCCCAGGTGGGCGTAGCCAGCACGGGCTACGACGGCAACACCTGCAACATGCACCTCAACAGCCTGGCCGACACCATCAAGGAAAGCGTAAAGGCCGCCGGCCTGGTCGGCCTCCGGTTCAATACCATCGGCGTGAGCGACGGCATTTCGATGGGCACGCACGGCATGTCGTTCTCGCTGCCCTCCCGCGACGTGATCGCCGACTCCATCGAAACCATTGCCGGCGCCCACTACTACGACGGCCTGGTGACCGTGGTGGGCTGCGACAAGAACATGCCCGGCGCCATGATCGCCCTCGGCCGCCTGGACCGCCCCTCGCTCATGGTGTACGGCGGCACCATCCACGGCGGCGAACACAAGGGCGAAAAGCTCAACATCGTGTCGGCGTTCGAGGCGCACGGCAAGCACATTGCCGGCACCATCACCCCCGAAGACTTCCGGCAGATCATCAAAAAAGCCTGCCCCGGCCCCGGCGCCTGCGGGGGCATGTACACGGCCAACACCATGGCCTCGGCCATTGAAGCCATGGGCATGACGCTGCCCTACAGCTCGTCGCTGCCCGCCGAAAGCGGGGGCAAACGCGACGAATGCGGCAAGGTGGGCGCGGCCATGCGCATTCTGCTCGAAAAAGACCTCAAGCCGCGCGACATCATGACCTACGAGGCGTTCCTCAACGCCATTAAACTCACCACCGTAATGGGCGGCTCCACCAACGTGGTGCTGCACCTGCTGGCCATGGCCAAGTCGGTGGGCGTGCAGCTCTCGCTGCACGACTTTGCCAAGGTCAACGACAAGCTGCCCCTGCTGGCCGACCTCAAACCCAGCGGCAAGTACCTCATGGAAGACCTCGACAACATCGGCGGCATCCCGGCGGTGCTGCGGCTGCTGCTGGCCGAAAAGATCATTGAGGGCGACTGCCTCACGGTGACGGGTAAGACGCTGCGCGAAAACCTGGCCGCCCTGCCCGGGCTGCCCGCCAGGCAGGACCTGGTGCGGCCCTTCACCAACCCCATCAAGGAGACGGGCCACATTCGCATCCTGTTCGGGAACTTGGCCCCGGCCGGGGCTGTTGCTAAGATCACGGGCAAGGAAGGTGAATTTTTCGAAGGCGAAGCCATTACATTTGACTCCGAACAGGCAGTGAACGAAGGACTGGAAGCCGGATTGGTGAAGGCCGGGCACGTGGTCGTGATCCGGTACGTAGGCCCCAAGGGCGGGCCGGGCATGCCCGAAATGCTCAAACCCACCGGGGCCATCATGGGCGCCGGCCTCGGCGACAAGGTGGCCCTCATCACCGACGGCCGCTTCTCGGGCGGCACCCACGGCTTCGTGGTGGGCCACATTACCCCCGAAGCCCAGGACGGTGGGGCCATTGCCCTCGTCCGCAACGGCGACCGGGTCCGCATTGACGCCGTCAACAACACCCTCGACGTGCTGGTGCCCGACACCGAACTGGCCGCCCGCAAGGCCACCTGGACCGAACCACCCTACAAAGCAACCTCCGGCATTCTCAAAAAATACATCCGCAACGTGTCGTCGGCCTCCGAAGGCTGCGTGACGGACGGCTGGTAACCGTTTTCACTACCTTTTGCCAAACCATGCCGGCAGGTGCATTACAACGAGTAGTTAAGATCAAAAGCAACTGAAATGGACCCTTGAAAATACCTGTTCCTCATTGTCAATTTTCAATTGTCCATTTTCAATTCATTCATTGAGCGCATTACCATCAGATCATATGCAAGTTTTACAAGAGAAGAAGACCGAAGCCAAACGGACCGAGCCCCAGAAAGAAATCATGACCGGCGCGGAAGCCGTGCTCCGCTGCCTCCTGGAAGAAGGCGTTGACACCATTTTCGGCTATCCCGGCGGCGCCATCATGCCCATCTACGACGCCCTCTACGGCTACCGCGACCGGCTCCGCCACATCCTGGTGCGGCACGAACAGGGTGCCACGCACGCCGCCCAGGGCTACGCCCGCGTCACGGGCAAGCCGGGCGTGGTGTTTGCCACGTCGGGCCCCGGCGCCACCAACCTCATCACCGGCATTGCCGACGCCCAGATTGACTCCACGCCGCTCGTGTGCATCACCGGCCAGGTGGCCCAGCACCTGCTCGGCACGGACGCCTTCCAGGAAACCGACGTGCTCGGCATCTCCATGCCCGTTACCAAGTGGAACTACCAGGTGACGGACGTCACCGAATTGCCCGAGGTAATGGCCAAGGCTTTCTTCATCGCCCGCAACGGCCGCCCCGGTCCCGTGCTCATTGACATTACCAAAGACGTGCAGTTTGCCAAGTTTCCTTTTTCCTACAAAAAGTGCGACCGCATCCGTTCGTACGCCCCCTACCCCAAGCCTACGTCGCATTCCCTCGAAGAAGCCGCCGAACTGATCAACGCCGCCAAAAAGCCCTACATCCTGGCCGGCCACGGCATTTCCATCTCCGGGGCGCAGCACGAGTTCCGGGCCTTCGTGGAGAAAACGGGCATCCCGGTGGCCTCCACGCTGCTCGGCCTGTCGGCCTTCCCCTGCGACCACCCGCTGTACGTGGGCTACCTGGGCATGCACGGCAACTACGGTCCCAACGTGAAGACCAACGAATGCGACGTGCTCATTGCCGTGGGCATGCGCTTCGACGACCGGGTGACCGGCGACCTGAAAACCTACGCCCGGCAGGCCAAGGTCATTCACATTGAGATTGACCCGTCGGAGATTGACAAGAACGTAAAGACGGCCGTTGCCATCAACGCCGACGCCAAGGAAGCCCTCAACGCCCTGTTGCCGCTGGTAAAGGAGCGCCGCCACGAGGCCTGGCTGAACGAATTCAAGGCGTGCGACCAGATCGAGCACGAGAAGGTGATCGAAAAGGCCATTAACCCGGTGACGCCCGAACTGAAGATGTCGGAGGTGGTGCACCTGATCTCCGAAATGACGGGCGGCGAGGCCATCGTGGTCACCGACGTGGGCCAGCACCAGATGGCTACCTCGCGGTACTACAAGTACAAGGTGCCCTACAGCAACGTCACCTCGGGCGGCCTGGGCACGATGGGCTTTGCCCTGCCGGCCGCCATGGGCGCCAAGATCGGCCAGCCCGGCCGCCAGGTGGTTGCCATCATCGGCGACGGCGGCTTCCAGATGACGCTCCAGGAGCTGGGCACCATCTTCCAGTTCGAGATCGGCTGCAAGATCGTGATCCTCAACAACAGCTTCCTGGGCATGGTGCGCCAGTGGCAGCAGCTCTTCCACGAAAAGCGGTACTCCTGCACGGAGATGACCAACCCCAACTTCGTGGCCATTGCCAAGGGCTTCAACATCGAGGCCAGCAAGGTGAGCGAACGCGACCACATCAAGGCGGCCCTGCAAACCATGCTCGACCACCAGGGCCCGTACCTGCTCGAAGTGGTGGTGGAGAAGGAAGAGAACGTGTTCCCGATGGTACCCTCCGGCGCCTCGGTGGCGAATATCCGGCTGGAATAGCAGAGAGTAGTTTCAGGGATTTAATTGGCCCTTTTCTGTACGGTCATTCCCGAAGCCAATCTTTTAGGTGTAAGTGAATCTATGCGCTACACTACAAAGATTCCCTTCGGGAATGACCGCGAGGGGAGGCGAATCCGCAACAGGTAAAGACTCACTTAACGTTGCAACTAGCTCTTCTGCTATGGAAGCAGTGAAACAACCTTTCACCAATGCGCAACTCGAATTGCTTAAAGCCTTTTCCCATAACCTTTCGGAAAGTGATCTGGCTGAGTTGAAGCAAGTGTTAGCTCAGTTCTTCGCCCAGCGGGCCATCAAGGAGGCTGATCGGGTTTGGGATGAAAAAGCCTGGACGGAAGGGGATGTGGAGCGGATGCTTCAACAAAAGATGCGTACACCCTAAGGATTGAATTTTTACTGCGTGCTTTTAAACATTGAGGTTATGCAAACGGGAAAAATCATTGAAGCTTTAAAAGAGTTACCCGAAGATGAACTGAAGAAGGTAATAGAAGAAGCAGGTCGCATATTGGCCGGTAAAAGAGCATCGGCTGAGCCTAAGCCAATCTACAACGCTTTGCAACAACTGCTGCTTGATGGGCCAGTCATGACGGATGAGCAGTACCAGGCATTCTTGGAATCACGTAATCATTTTGATAATTCAGCCCAGGCCAACTGGCCCGACGACCACCTGCCCGGCTCCCTCCTCTCCCCCGAAGACGAAAAGAACGTACGCCGCATCTGGAAAAGCCCCGGCGGCTGCTAACTCGGTCCCCGCGAAGCATCGAACAACCAACAACTACCAACGAACAACGAAATGATCCCCACCGGCCTCCACGACCCCGAAAGAACTTTCATCATTTCCATCCTTACCGAGAACAAAAGCGGCCTGCTCAACGCCATTACCATCATTTTTACCCGCCGCAAGATCAACATCGAGAGCATCAACGTGTCGGAGTCCGAAGTGAGCGGCGTGAGCCGGTACACCATCGTGGTGAAGCTCACCCGCGAACGGGCCGAAAAGCTCGTCAAGCAGATCCGCAAGGTGATCGAGGTGCTCGGCGCCTTCCTGTACGAGGAGGAAGACACGCACTTCCAGGAAATGGCCCTCTACAAAGTGCCCCTGGAGCCCTTCCTCAACGACACCCAGAACCGCGTCGAAAAGCTCATCCGCGACAACTTCGCCCGCATCCTCTACATCGAACGCGAATACATCATCATCGAGAAGACGGGCCGCAAGAGCGAAACCCAGAAGCTGTTCGAAGACCTCAAGGAATTCGGCGTGTCGGAGTTCGTGCGGTCGGCCCGCATCTCCATCTCCAAATCCAAGCGCCGCACCGAGACCTTCCTCCGCGAACTCGAAGAACTCAGCGCGAAATCGGTGAAGGTGGAAGGGTAAGGGCATGAAAAACCCCATCCCCGTTTACGACTTAAAGACGTTTACGCCGGCCGCCGACGCCGGGCGGGAATGCCTGGTGGAAGTGTTCGACGGCCGCCGCCCGTCGCGGGCCCCGTTTCCGCACCGCCACGACTTTTTCGAGGTGCTGCTGCTGCACCAGGGATCGGGGACGCACACCATTGACTTCCGCCTTTACGACATCAGGCCGCCGTGCGTGTTTTTCCTCTCGCCCGGGCAGGTGCACACGCTGTCGCCCTCGGCCGACGTGGCCGGCTTCCTCTTCCTGTTCACCGCCGGCTTCTACCTGGTAGACAAGCCCGACGCCAACCGCCTCTTCGACCTGCCCTTTTTCTACAACCTGGAAGGCGAAAGCCGGCCGCTGTACCTCCAATCGGACACCCAACTGGAACCCCTGCGGCAACTCTTCGAAATTGCCGTGCGGGAGTACGACGCAGCCCACGGCGAGGCGGCCGAAGTGCTGCGGCCGGCCCTCGACCTGCTGCTGGCCCTGTGCAAACGCCTGTACCCGGCCCAGCCGCCCGAGGCGCAGAAAACCAAGGGCCGCCTGCTCGTCAAACGCTTCATGCAGGCCGTGGAAGCCCATTACCTCGATTGCAAGTCGGTGAAGGACTTTGCCGGACAGCTTTCGGTAACGCCCAACCACCTCAACGAAACCGTGAAGGCGTGCACCGGCCGCACGGCCTCCGACCTGATCAAAGACAAGGTGATGCTCGAAATCAAGCGCAGCCTGCTCTACACCGACCACACGGTCTCGGAGATCGCCTACCGGTTCGGGTTTACCGACCAGTCCTACTTTTCGAAGTATTTCCGGGGGCGGGAAGGCGTTTCGCCGCAGGTCTACCGGGAAAGGGCCATAAAATCCTCCTGAAATAGCGCAAATTTTCCTAACCCCAATCCCAATTGTTTGCGGAAGTTTGTAACCTGCACCTTGTTCAACTGCCGGTGCCGGTGTTGCATGCGTACACCCGCACCCCAACTCATTTCTCATCTGCATACCTTTTCAACCCTCCTTACTCATGGCAAAGTTAAAATTCGGCAACGTAGAAGAAGACGTAGTGACCCGCCAGGAATTCCCGATGGAAAAAGCCCGGGAAGTGTTACAAAATGAAACCATCGCCGTGATCGGTTACGGCGTGCAGGGCCCCGGCCAGTCGCTCAACATGCGCGACAATGGCTTCAAGGTGATCGTGGGCCAGCGCCGCCCCTCCAAAACCTGGGACAAGGCCGTGGCCGACGGCTGGAAGCCCGGCGAAACGCTGTTTGAAATCGAAGAAGCCCTCCAGCGGGGCACCATCATCTGCCTGCTGCTCTCCGACGCCGCCCAGATTGCCATGTGGCCCACGGTGAAAAAATACCTCACGGCCGGCAAAACGCTCTACTTCTCGCACGGCTTCGGCATTACCTATAAAGAACAAACCCAGATCATTCCGCCCGCCGAGGTGGACGTGATCCTGGTGGCGCCCAAGGGTTCGGGCACCAGCCTGCGCCGCCTGTTCGTGGAAGGCAAGGGCCTCAACTCGTCGTTTGCCATCTACCAGGACGCCTCGGGCAAGGCCCGCGAAAAGGTGATCGCCATGGGCATCGGGGTGGGCTCGGGCTACCTGTTCCAGACGGACTTCTACAAGGAAGTGACTTCCGACCTGACCGGCGAACGGGGCACGCTGATGGGCGCCATCCAGGGCATCTTCGCGGCCCAGTACGAAATCCTGCGCAAGAACGGCCACTCGCCTTCGGAAGCCTTCAACGAAACGGTGGAAGAACTCACCGAGAGCCTCATGCCGCTCGTGGCTGAGAACGGCATGGACTGGATGTACGCCAACTGCTCCACCACGGCCCAGCGCGGCGCCCTCGACTGGTGGAAGCGTTTCCGCGACGCCACCCTGCCGGTGTTCGACGAACTCTACAACAGCGTGAAGGCCGGCAAGGAAGCCGCCCGTTCGATTGCCTCCAACAGCCAGTCGGACTACCGCGAAAAGCTCGAAGTCGAACTCAAGGAACTCCGCGACTCGGAAATGTGGCAGGCCGGCGCCACCGTGCGCAAGCTGCGCCCGAAGAAGTAGGACCTTGAACCTTGATGGGCCATGATGGACCATGATAGGCTTGATGGACCGTGATGAACTTGATGAAAAGGATCGGGTAGTGCAATGATGCGTACGGCACTCGTTACCCTACCTCATTACACCCGCCCCGCCCCGTCATCCTGAAAGGATGACGGGGCGGGGGACTGGAATTCAACAAAAAGAGGCCTTCCGTTGCTTTCCGGGCGTAAAAATGCTTACTGTTTTTCTGGGTAACTTGGTAGTTTACTACCTTCTAAATCCGCTGATCAAAAGACGATTATGAAAGTACAGTTTGTAACCGACGCCAAGGGCCGGAAGACTGCCGTGCAGATTCCAATCAAGGAATGGGAACGCATCCGCGCCAGGCTGGACAAGGACGGCTTTTTCAATGATCTGAAGGAAGCCCTGCACGAAGCAGAATTGTATTCGGCCGGCAAGACAAGGCTAAAGTCAGCAAGGGAGCTTTTGCATAGGCTTTAGGTGAAGGACTACTAAATCGGAAAGAGAAAACATTACGGATCAGGAATTAGAGGCATTCCTTCAACACTTATAATCGCAAATGCAACCGTCTACACTATTCGATAAAATCTGGGAGAGCCACGTGGTGAAACGGCAGGAAGGGTTCCCGGACGTACTCTACATTGACCGCCACTTCATTCACGAAGTCACCTCGCCGCAAGCCTTCAACGGCCTGCGCAAGCGGGGCATTCCCGTGGCCCGCACCGGCCGCACCTCAGCCACCGCCGACCACAACGTGCCCACCCGCGACCAGCACCTGCCCATCCGGGAGGCCCTTTCGCGCCACCAGGTAGAGACGCTGCGGAAAAACTGCGCCGAGTTCGGGGTGGAACTCTACGACCTGCTGCACCCTTACCAGGGCATCGTGCACATCATCGGCCCGGAGCTGGGCCTCACGCTGCCGGGCATGACCATCGTGTGCGGCGACAGCCACACCTCCACGCACGGCGCCTTCGGCAACATTGCCTTCGGCATCGGCACCAGCGAGGTGGAACAGGTGCTCTCCAGCCAGTGCATGCTCCAGCACAAACCCAAGCGGATGCGCATAACCGTGAACGGCCCGCTGGGCAAAGGCGTGTCGTCTAAAGACATCATCCTCTACATTATCGCCAAAATCTCGGCCAGCGGCGGCAACGGCTACTTCGTGGAGTACGCCGGCGACACCATCCGCGGCCTGAGCATGGAGGCCCGCATGACCATCTGCAACATGAGCATCGAGATGGGAGCCCGCGGCGGCCTCATCGCCCCCGACCAGACGACCTTCGACTACATCCGGGGCCGCCGGTTCGCCCCGCAGGGCGCCGACTTCGACCGGGCCGTG
>CADCTQ010000485.1 GCA_902805615.1 uncultured Cytophagales bacterium | reverse complement strand
ACGATGAACGGCGACTTGAACAAAGTGGTGGCCTTCCTGGTGGATCACCCCAGCTTCCACCTCAAAATATCGGGCCATACCGACTCCAACGGCGACGCGGCGCTGAACATGAAGCTCTCCCAGCGGCGGGCCGACGCCATCAAGAAGTACCTGGTGGACAAGGGAAAAATTCCGGACCGGCGCATTGAAGCCCGGGGCTTCGGCAACTCCATGCCCATCGTGGAGGAGAAGACGGAGGCCGACCGGGCCATCAACCGCCGGGTGGAATTCGAAATTTACAAGCCCTCGGCGGCCAACCGGTAGGACCGACCTTGCGGGGAGGGATGTACTTGGTAGACATAATAAAAGCGGAAGGCGATGATTGTAAAGTCATCGCCTTCCGCTTTTATAGTGAGAACGGGAAGGGTTGTGTCAGGAAAGAATTTTTACCACGGAGACAAAGGAGTGAGAAGAGAGGAGCGAGAAGAAACTGAACCGCAAAGGGCGCAGAGAATACGCAAGGACCGCAAGGCGTACGCGTATTTCTTTGCGCCCTTTGCGCCTCCATTGCGATCCTTGCGGTTAAGATATTTGCGCCCTTTGCGCTGCTGAAGCGCCTTTGCATGAGACTTCTCCTTTGCAATCACGGAGTGCCGGCCAGGTCCTGCACGGTTTCGCCGGGTTTGAAGAGGAAAGAACGTTTGCCCGTGGGGGTGATGAAGTTCACCATGTTGATCTGGTCGTCGAAGAGTTCGGTGAGGACGGCGTTCTGCAACCGCTTGCCGGCCAGGCTTTCCACTTCCTTGATTTCAAAGTATATCCAGGTTACGTCCACCGTAATTTCCTTGCCCAGCAGGTCCACCGGCCGGCGGCGGTTTGCCGCGTCAATCACCGAGAAGTAGCGGGAGAGGTAGTTTTTCAGGAACGGGTCGGCGGCCGGGTCGGCGGTCACGCGGATGATTTTGCCCGCGTTGTCTTTGGACAAGGCACTCTCCAGGTCATCGGTGAACACCCGCAGGCTCACCTCCAGGGTCCGCTCCGTGGGGTTGTACTGCACCTCGGCCAGGCTCGTGTGAAAATCGTGGCGGGCGGCGGGGCTGAACAGCGACAGAATCAGAAAAATCAGCGAAACGTGCATAGTTGAGAATAACAGGTTGCCCGGGCTCCCGCGAAAATGCTGCCAGTCGGAATCCTCGGGCAGCCTTTACACGAAATACTTGCGCAGCATGTCGTCGTGGGTGATGTTGATGCATTTCATGTCGTTGTCCTTGATCCGCTGCATGAGCCCCTCCAGGTCATTCTTGTTGGTGAGTTCGATGCCTACCAGCGCCGGTCCGAATTCCTTGTTCGTCTTTTTGAGGTACTCAAACCGGACAATGTCGTCGTTGGGGCCGAGGGCCTTTTGCAGGAAGCGCATCAGTTCGCCGGGCTTCTGGGCAAATTCCACGATCAGGTAGTGCTTGAGCCCTTCGTAGATCAAGCTCCGGTCAATCACCTCGGGGTACCGGGAAATGTCGTTGTTGCCGCCGCTGATGATGCAAACGATCTTTTTTCCCAGGATGTCCTCGGTCATCTGGTCGAGGGCGGCTACCGTCAGGGCGCCGGCCGGCTCGGTAATGAGTCCCTCGTTCTGGTACAGTTCGATCATCGTGGTGCACACCTTGCCTTCGGCCGTGGCAATGACCGCATCCACGTGCTTTTCGATGAGTTCGAAGGTCAGGTCCCCGATCTTCTTTACGGCCACGCCGTCAATGAAGCTGTCAATCCGCTCCAGCACTTTCGGGTAGCCGGCCTTGCGGGCCTCCACCATTTTGGGCGCCCCGGCGGGGTCAATGCCGATTATTTTTACGCCCGGCTTCACGTGTTTGAGGTAGCCGCTCACGCCCGAGATGAGGCCACCGCCGCCCACGGGTGCCACCAGTACGTCCACGTCGGGCAGGTCTTTGATGATCTCCACGCCAACCGTGCCCTGGCCGTAGATGGTGTTGAGGTTGTCGAAAGGGTGGACGTAGGAGAGTTCGTTTTCCCGGCAAAACTTCCAGGCCACGTGGGCGGCCTCGTCGTAGGTAGTACCCACCAGTTCGATGCTCACCCAGTCGCCGCCAAAGTGCCGCACCCGTTCGATCTTCTGCCGGGGCGTCACCTGGGGCATGAAAATGTAGCCCTTGATCTGCATGAGGCTGCAACTGAAGGCAAAGCCCTGCGCGTGGTTGCCCGCACTGGCGCACACCACGCCCTTGCGGCGCTGCTCGGGGTCGAGGGCAAAAATGGTGTTGTAGGCGCCGCGGATTTTGTAGGAACGGACCTGCTGCTGGTCTTCCCGCTTGAAGTACACCTCGGCGCCGAATTTTTTGGACAACCGCGAGTTGTATTGCAGCGGCGTGTGAATGACAATGTCCTTCAGCACCTGATAGGCATTTTCTACCCCTCGGTAAAGCGGGTCTGGCATGATGACGGGAATGGAACGGTAAAGACCGCAAAATAAGCAACTGGCGGGCATTTCCCGAATAATACCCGGACGTATTGCCCGATTATCAATTTTAATTCTGCAAAAATTCCCCTTCGCAGTCAGGACCGGCTCAGTTCCCCCAAGGCCCGCACGAATTTGTCGAGGTCGCCCAGGGTGGTGTACAGGTGCGGCGTTACCCGGATGCCCTTTACGTCGGGGGTCTCAATGGCCACGGTAAAAATGCGGTGCTTGTCGTAGAGGGCCGTTGCCACGTCGGCCGGGCTTTTGCCTTTGATCCCTACGTTGGCAATGGCACAGGACTGATCCCGGCCGGCCGGGGTGTTGAGTACGACGCCCGGCAGGTCTTTTGCCTTTTCGGTCCAGTAGTTCTTCAGGTAGCGCAGCCGTTCTTCCTTGCGGCCGGAGCCGATGGCTTCGTGAAAACGCAGGGCGTCGGCAATGGTCAGGTGCGTGGCGCAGGGATGGGTGCCGATGTGCTCAAATTTGCGGATGTCGTCGGCGGGGTAGTCGGTATCCCCGAACAGCGGCCACACCTTCGGGATTTTCTCCTTTTTCACGTACAGCAGCCCGGCCCCGAGCGGCGCGCAGAGCCACTTGTGCAGGCTGGTGCCCACGTAGTCGCCGTGCAGGTCGGGAAGTTTGAAGTCGAGGTGGGCAAAGGAGTGGGCCGCGTCCACGATCACCTCCACGCCGTGCCCGTGGGCCATGTCGCAGATTTCCCGCACGGGCACTACCTGCCCGGTGAGGTTGATCATGTGCGTGACCAGCATGACCTTGGTACGGGGGGTAATGGCTTTTTCGTACGCGCCGATGATTTCGCTTTTGCTTTTGGGGTGCAGCGGCAACGTTACCTTGCGCGTGACAATGCCGTCGCGCCGGACCCGCTGCTCGAAGGCCGCCAGCATGCTGCCGTAGTCCTGGGTAGACACCACGGCTTCGTCACCCCGCGCCAGGTCCAACCCGAAAATGACCGTGTCCAGCGCTTCGGTGGTGTTGCGGGTAATGACCATTTCGTCCGTCCCGCAGCCGGCAAAGGCGGCCAGTTGCCGCTTCACGGCGTCGCGGTCCTCAAACTGGTGCCGGCGCATGTAGAAGGAGGGAATCTGGTTGATCATCCGGATGTGCTCCCACTGCGCCTCGGCCACCGACACCGGTTGGGGGCTGTAGTACCCGTTTTCGAGGTTGATGAACTGCGGCGACTGGTAAAAGGCCCGTTGCACGGCAAACCAGAAATCTTCGTCCCGGGCGGCTTCCGTGGCCGGCAGGTGGGCAATGCGGGCGGCGGCCTCCGTGATTTGGTGCAGCGTATTTTGGTTCAGGGAAAGCGCCGCGGCGGGGCTGGCCGCCAGCAGGCTGGCCTGTTTCATGAAATGACGACGGTTTTGGGACATGTTCGGGCCGAAATGAGACGAGGGGTAAGATAACGATTTATCCAATTTGTAGTAGTTTTGAAGGCAGAACCACAAAATCCACTTCCCCATGAAATTCCTCGCCCAAATTGACGTTATGCCACAAAAAGAAATCCTGGACCCGCAGGGGAAAGCCGTCCGGCTCGGCCTCAAGAACCTGGGCATCCACGAAGTGGGCGACGTGCGGATTGGCCGCCACATCACGATGGAAGTGGAAGCAAACGACCAGGCATCGGCCGAGCAACTCGTGCAAACGGCCTGCAAACGGCTGCTGGCCAACCTGATCATGGAAGATTTTTCTTATACCCTGCAGGCCCTGGCGTAAGGCACGCGTTCCCCTGGCCCGGCCGGCAATTGACGTACATTATGCGACGGGTCATCCCTTTTCTGATTGGTGTTTTATGGCTGCCCGCCCTGGTGCGCGGGCAAGGCAATCCTTCGGTATTGGCAACGGGCAGTTGGTACAAGATCGGGATTACCAAACCGGGCCTGCACCAACTCGACGCCGCCTTTCTCCGCAACGCCGGCATTGACCCGGAGGAGATCAACCCCAAAAACATCCGTCTGTTCGGGAACGGCGGCGGGATGCTGCCGCAATCCAACGGCACGGCCCGCCCCGACGACCTGACCGAGAACGCCATTTACGTGGCCGGGGAAGCCGACGGCCGGTTCGACCCGAACGACTACGTGCTGTTCTACGCCCGGGGGCCCCACGAGGTGCATTACGCGGCGGCCGAAGATCAATTCACGCACCGCACCAACCTCTACAGCGACACTGCCTTCTATTTCCTCACCATCGGCGACGCGCCGGGGCTACGGCCCGCCCCCCGGGCCAGCATCGAAGGGGCGACCGAAACGGTTACGACCTTCGACGACTACCTCTTCCACGAAAAAGACCAGACCAACCTCATCCAATCGGGCCGCGAGTGGTACGGGGAACGGTTTGACGTGACCACCGAACACGCCGTTGACTTTTCGGTGCCGGGCCTCGTGGCCGAAGTACCCGCAGCGGTAACCGTGGCGGTCGTGGCCCAGGGGTCGGCGGCCAGCCGGTTTACCGTAAACCTCAACGGGCAGAACGTCGGCAACCTCAACGTTCCGGGCGTCGGGCAGGGGACGTACGACGTAAAAGGGGCCAACGCCACCGGCAGCTTCCCGGCCAATACGACGGGGCCGTCGGTTCGCGTGTCGGTCAGTTTCGGGAAGAACGGCAACAACGTGGGCTACCTCAACTGGATTGGCCTGCGGGCAACCCGGGAACTCAAGCTCTACGGCAACCAGACCACTTTTCAATCGGTGAGCAGCCTGGCCCACGCCGTAGTGCAGTACCGGGTCGCCGACGTGGCACCGGATGTGCAGATCTGGGACGTCACCAACCCGCTGCTGCCGCTGAACCAGGCGTACGTGGCCGATGGCAACGCGGCGGTTTTCGGCGGGGCCGGCGGCGACACCCTGCGGCAGTACGTGGCATTCAAGGGCAACACTTTCGACAAACCGGCAAGCATCCGCCCCATCCCGAACCAGAACCTGCACGGCCTGGCCGCCCCGGACCTGGTCATCATTGCGCCCCCCGGTTTTGCGGCCCCGGCGGCCCGGCTGGCGGCTTTCCGCCGCGAACACGACGGGCTCCGGGTGGAAATAGTGACGCCCGGGCAGATTTACAACGAGTTCTCGTCGGGCCGCCAGGACGTGACGGCCATCCGCGACTTCATCCGCTTCCTCTACCGCCAGGGGGACGCCCTCAAATACGCCCTGCTCCTGGGCGACGCCTCGTACGACTACAAGGACCGGCTGCCCGGCAATACCAACCTGGTGCCCACCTACGAATCCAACCAGTCGCTGCACCCGATCTTCAGCTTTTCGTCGGACGACTACTTCGGCTTTGTGGAGGATGGGGAAGGGGAGTGGCAGGAAACCGCCGCCGGCGACCACACCCTGGACGTGGGCATTGGGCGCCTGCCCGTCAAAACGGCCCGGGAAGCCGCCGCCGTGGTGGAGAAGCTGGTGGATTACGCCCAAAACACGGCTGCCCTGGGTGCCTGGCGCAACCGGCTCTGCTTCGTGGCCGACGACGGGGACGGCAACACGCACCAACTGGACGCCGAACGCCTCACGGCCCAGATCGGCAACCGGTACAAGAACTTCAACATTGACAAGATTTTCCTGGATGCTTTTCCCCAAACCTCCACTCCGGCCGGGCAAACGGCGCCGTCCGTGCGAAATGCCATTGACAAGGCGGTGAACGGGGGCCACCTGATCGTCAACTACACCGGGCACGGGGGCGAAATCGGGTGGGCGCAGGAGCAGATTTTGTCCATTCCCCAAATCACGGCCTGGCAGAACCGCAACCGGCTGCCGCTGCTGGTCACGGCCACCTGCGAATTTGGCCGCTACGACGACCCGGGCCTGGTGTCGGGGGCCGAGTTTGCGGTGCTCAACGACAAGGGCGGGGCCATCGGCCTGATCACCACCACGCGGCCGGTGTTTTCCAACACCAACTACGCCCTCAACGTGGCCTTCTACAACGCCATTTTTGAACCCGTGGACGGCGCGATGCCCCGGCTGGGCGACGCCATGCGGGCCACCAAGAACAACAGCCTCAACGGCAGCATCAACCGCAACTTCTCCCTGCTGGGCGACCCTTCCATGCGGCTGGCCTACCCGCGGGAAGGCGTGGCCCTCACCCGGATGAACGACCGGCCCCTCGCCGGGGGAACCGATACCCTCAAAGCAATGGACCGGGTCACGCTGGAAGGTGAAATCCGGCGGTCGGACGGCTCCCGCATCGGAGACTTCAACGGCACCCTGTTCGTGACCCTCTACGACAAGCCCCGCGAGGTGACCACGCTGGGCGACGAAAACCCCCGGATGCTTTTTACCCTGGCCGACAACCGCCTGTACGAAGGGAAAGCATCCGTCCGGAACGGGGTCTTCCGGTTTAGCCTGGTGGTTCCCAAAGACATGGATTACCGCCCGGGGAATGGCCGCATCAGCCTGTACGCCCAGCAAACGGACGGGCTGCTCGACGCGGGCGGCGTGGACGGGAACATTCCCCTCGGGGGCAGCGCCGCGGCCCCCCCGGACGACAATACGCCTCCCGCCATTGCGCTGTTCCTCAACGATACCACGTTCACCAACGGCGGGGCAACCGGTCCCAACGCCCTGCTCCTTGCCCGGCTGCGCGACGACAGCGGCATCAACCTGTCGGGGAGCGGCATCGGGCACGAGATCACCGCCCGGCTCGACGATGCGGACGAACCGTTCGTATTAAATGACTTTTACGTACCTGCCCTGGACGACTTTACGGCCGGCGAAATTCAGTTTCCTCTGCGGGACCTCGCCCCCGGGAAGCACCAACTGACCGTTACGGCCTGGGACACGCACAACAACCCGGCGACGGCCACGATTTCTTTCGTAGTTGCGGCTGACATCCGCTTGAGCAGCGTAGTCGCCTACCCCAATCCGTTCTACCGGCAAACGACTTTTCGCTACCAGCACGACCGCCCCTACGAGGCGGTGGAGACCGAAATTTCGGTCTACTCGGTAACCGGCGCCCTGGTTTACAACGGGAAAAATACCCAAACGCAGGACCCTGGCGGGACTGGGGAAATCACCTGGGACGGGACGGGAAAAGACGGCAAGAAATTAGAGCCCGGCGTATACGTTTACCGCTTATCCGTGCGTTCTAAGGCAGACAATGCCGCCACAACCTATAGCAACCGCCTGGTACTTGTCCGGTGATTGGATTCGCTTTTCTTCCTTACATCTGCTCCGTTCTCTGTTACCGGTGTTAAAAAGACTCTTGGAATAAGCAATTCATTTTCTTGTCTATATTTACATATCCATAACTATTCAACATGTTCCCCAATTCTTCCAAGCGACTCATTGGATTTTGCCTCGGGTTACTTCTGCTTTCTTTCCAAACAGAAGGCCAAACGCTGACCGGGCAGACTGGCCGGCCGGTTACCTCGGCGGTTCCCTTCCTGACCATCACGCCGGATGCCCGTTCGGGCGCCATGGGCGATGCGGGGGTAGCCATTTCGCCGGATGCCAACGCCAACTTCTGGAACCCCTCCAAGATCGTGTTCAACAAGAGCCGGATCGGGGGAGCCATTTCGTACAACCCCTGGCTGCGTAACCTGGTGAACGACATGTCGTTGTCGTACTTGTCGGGGTACTACAAGCTCAACGACCGGCAAGCCTTCGGCGCGGCGCTTACGTATTTCAACCTGGGCGACATTGAATTTACCGACGAGAACGGCGGCCCGATCCGGAGCTTCAACCCGCGGGAATTTGCCATTCAGCCTACCTTCTCGCAGAAGCTGTCCGACAACTTTAGCGTGGGGGTCGGCATCCGGTTCATTCACTCCAACCTGGCCGGCAACTTTGATTTCACCACGTTCAACTCGAAGCCGGGGAACACGGTATCGGGCGACGTATCCTTGTACTACAACAAAGACGTCAACTGGGGCGGGCGGGACATCAACCTGGCCTTCGGCGCCAACCTGTCTAATTTAGGGCCTAAAGTTACATACTCCGATCGCCAGAACCGGGAGTTCATCCCCACCAACCTGCGGCTCGGTACGGCCATTACATACAATATTGATCCCTACAACAAGTTTACCCTGGCCCTCGACTTTAATAAGCTGTTGGTGCCCACGCCACCGGTTTATGATACGCTTCCTGGTGGAATCATTGAAATTGATCCAGCTACAAAAAGACCCAAAATCAGATTGGGTGCCGATCCGAGCCGGTCTTTCCTGTCGGGGGTATTCGGCTCCTTCGGGGATGCACCCAATGGTTTCAGGGAAGAACTCCAGGAGGTCGGCATTTCCACCGGCCTGGAGTACTGGTATAAGAATAATTTCGCGGTACGGGGGGGCTACTTCTACGAGAACCAATTTAAGGGCAACCGGCAGTATTTCACGCTGGGCGCCGGTTTTCACTTCTCGAAAATCGGGTTGGACTTTGCCTACCTCATTCCGCGCCAGCAGAACAACCCCCTGGCCGAGACGCTGCGCTTCACGCTGCACCTCAATGTGGGCGAGGAAGAGAGCAGCGAGTAATCACCTTTTATTCCGTAATTTTGAAAGCAACCCCGACAACGGGTTGCTTTTGTATTTTAAGCCACCAGGATGATGCAAACCCCCTTAGACCGCACGCAACCGCCTTCCTTCCAGGAAATCCGCGAGATATACGTTACCCGGGCCCAGAGCCAAACCCTCCCCAACGGCATTAAGCTGCACTGGCTGAACGCCGGCGAACAACCCGCCCTCCGGCTCGAATTCATCTTTGCCGCCGGCAACTGGTACGAACCCCCCCC